>VBAN01000387.1 GCA_005882445.1 Candidatus Segetimicrobium genomatis
CAGGAGGACGCGGACCATGAATCTCAGATGCGTGCCTTAAGACCGCAACGCGGTCAGCAGCGCCGCGGCGGTGCCGGCCCGGTGGGCCCAGAACCGCGCAATCTCGCCGGTGCCTGCCTGCACGGCTGCGCGGGTGAGGTGGCGCTGCTCCCAGCCGGACGCTTCCGCGGCCAGCCACCCGAGCGTACCCTCCGAGTCCTGGGAGAGGAGCGACGTGAGCGCGAACCGGCGCTCGCCCATCCTGAGCCCGAGGCCCAACGACCGCGCCGCCCGCGTCAGGTCCGAGCGCACAAGGAGCATCCCGCTGCGCACCGGCGCGAGGATTCCCTGGAGAAACACTTCGGATCCGCCGTTCCGCGGATCGGGGAGCGGCGGGGCCGCGCGGAGGTGGAGCGGCAGCGTGTCGCCACGGCCCACGGTGTTGAGCTCCGCCTCGAGCGCTGCGGCGAGCATCTTCCCCCAGGCGGCGTAGAACGGGGGCGCGATCTCCCCGAGCTTGTCCAGGTAGGGGAACACCCAGCAGGCCAGGTGCTCCCACAGCAGCGCTTTCCGGCTTCGGCCCCAGAGGAGACGGTACGCGGGGTCGGGCTCGGCGTCCTCCTGGTCGGCCAGGGCGGCGTACAGGGCCAGCAGCGACGTCAGGTGGTCGGGCTCTGCCGGTGGAGTTCGATGGAGCGCCCGCCAGAATCCCGCGACCCGATCCTGCGCCTCGCCGCCGAGCATGCCTTCCGCCCCGGCGTGGACCGCCGCGTAGGGGTAGAGCTGAAACAGGAAGACCTCGGTGTACTGCGCCGGGTCCGGGGACCCCGGCAGCCCCAGCACCGCGCCGATGCGGACCTGCTCGGGTCCGGGAGGTTCGGCCAGCGCGGCCAGCGCGCGGAAGAGTTCCACGACTCCCCTACTCCCCGGAGACGGCGGCGGGCCGGCCGCGATCCGGGAGACGGTAGGCGTCCTTGGACGGCCGCAGCGGTCGCATCAGCCAGTAGGGCCGGCGGGTGCCGTTCGGCGAGTACCGGTCCGCCTGCCTGACCAGGGCCAGCCACTGCCGGAAGATCTCCATGGAGCGCGCGGTATCGACGGCGATGTCCCCATACCGGTCATCCGGCCCGGCTTTGTGGACCCGCACCGCCTGGTGCCAGCAGTGCTGGCCTGAGACAGGGTCGGGGTGCACCGCAAACGTGAGGTTTTGGTGGACCCCGACGTCGGTCCACCAGATCTTGAGTGTGTCGGGATCCTCGGACGCAAACGGCTGGGCGCCCTGAATCTGCCGCATGGACCACCGGCCGCCGCTGCGGTCGAGCGAGACGGTCGCCATCATCTGACGTTCGCCGGCCTCGCGCACCTTCCACCGTCCCATGTGATGGCTGCAGGCCACGACGCCGGGACGGATGCCCTCGGTCACCCACGCCTTCACCACGAAGTAGCCGGTCTCGGTCTCGACCCGGACGAGGTCGCCGGTCCGCAGCCCGAGGCCCCGGGCGTCGCCGGGATGGATCCACAGCGGGTTGGTGTGCGCAATCTCGTTCAGCCATTTGGCGTTGGCGCTCCGGGTATGGATCTGGACCGGGAGGCGGAAGGTGGAGATCAGCACCATCTGGTCCGCGGCGAGGCGCTCGCGGTGAATGTGGCTCTTTATATAGGTAGGAAGAGCGCTCTCGCGCCACCCCCACTCGGCCAGCGTTCGGGAGTAGAACTCGAGGCGCCCGGACGGGGTGGGGAAGCCGCGCAGGGTCTCGCCGTCCACCTGCACGCCCACCGGCCGGCGCCCCTCAGCGTCCGGCTCGGGGCTTCCCGTCGGGACAATGTTGGAGGTGGCGGGCGCGGGCGCCCTGGTGTAGACGCGGCCGAGGGGATCGACGCGGACGTCCGCGAGCTCCTCGGGGGGGACGCGGCGCTCGTGGAGGGGGCCGATCTGCGCGGCGATTTCGAACGCACCGTACCTCCGCATGAACTCGAGGGGCGCCAGGCCTTCGCCCGCGGCCCGCTCCGGCAGGCCGGGAACGGAGTGGTCGAAGATGTGCGCGTAGTACTCATCGACCGTGAGCTTCTGTCCGGGGGTCTGCTTGGACTCGAACCACCGGCGGATCCCCAGCCGGCCGTCCGGATCGATCCGCCAGGACAGTTCGATCCAGAACTCATTCTCTTCCCAGACCTCGCCGGGATTGATCTGCCGCGTGTCGGTGGCGCGGTCGCCGAGGCGCTCGCGCGCGGCGCGCAGCACGGGCTGCCGGAACGCGATCCACTGGCCGTCGTACTGTTCGTAAGAATGCAGGTCGTGGCGCTCGGAGCCGAGCCCCATCGGCAGGACGTAGTCGGCGAAGAACGCCGTCTCGCTCCAGACCGGCGTCAGGGCGGCGTGGAGCCCGACCAGGCGCTCGTCGGTCAGCGCCTCGATCCAGGAGAAGCCGTCGGGGTGGGTCCAGACAGGGTTGTAGACGCGCGTAAAGTACACGTCGAGCCGGCCCCGGCCGTCCTTCAGCAGGTGCGGCAGGAGGAAGGAGAGTTCGTTGATGGCCAGCGGGTATTCTCGCGGCCAGGTGAGTTCGTTCCAGATCGGGGGATGCGGCGGGACGTAGATCGGTCTCGGGACGAACTTGTTCCAGGCGTTGGGGTAGGTCCCGCCCTCGGTCGCCACCGCGCCCAAGAGCGCGTTGAGGAAGAAGAGGGTGCGCGGCACCTGCCAGCCGCCCAGGTTGCCCGCCGCCGCGCTCCGCCAGGTGTGGGTGGAGAGCCGCGTGCCGGCCGACGCCACGACGCCCGCGAGCTCCCGCAGCACGCCGGCGTCCACCCCCGACTCGGCCGCGGCGTACTCGAACGTGTAGTCCGCGTACAGCGTCTTGAGGATCTGCTCGAAGGTCTCGAAGGACGGGGCCAGCCCCGGGTGCTCGTGCGCGAGATACTCCTGCCAGTTCCACCATCGCCGGACGAACTCGCGGTGGTACAGGCCGCGTTGAATCACGTCGTTGGCGATGGCGAGCAGGATCGCCGCTTCGGATCCGGGATAGGGGGCGACCCAGTGGTCGGCATGGGTCGCCGTGTTCGAGAGGCGGGTGTCGAAGACGATGAGTTTCGCCCCGTTTTGCTTCGCCTCGATCACCCGCTGGGCGTGGGGATTGAAGTAGTGCCCCGCCTCCAAATGGCTGCTCACGAGCAGGATGACCCGTGCGTTGGCGTGGTCGGGGCTCGGCCGATCGAGCCCCATCCAGTAGTGGTAGCCCGCCCGGCCGCCGCTGCTGCACACGTTGGTGTGGGTGTTGTGGCCGTCGACGCCCCAGGCGGCCAGCACGCGCTCCGTGTACCCGTCCTCGCCCGGCCGGCCCACGTGGTACATGACCTCGTTGGGCCGGCCTTCCGTGATCGCGCGGCGGATCCTGTCCCCGAGGTCATTGAGGACCTCGTCCCAGCTCACCCGCACCCACTTGCCCTCGCCCCGCCGTCCCGCGCGTTTGAGCGGATAGAGGATGCGATCGGGATCCGTGATCTGGTTGAGCGTCGCCGGTCCTTTGGCGCAGTTCCGGCCCCGCGAGCCCGGGTGCTCGGGATTGCCCTCGAACTTGCGGACCTGCATCGTGTCCCGGTCGACGTACGCCAGGAGCCCGCACGCGGACTCGCAGTTGAAGCAGGTGGTCGGGACGAGCATGTAGCGCTTCTCGACGCGCGCCGGCCAGGCTTTCGAGTCCAGCTCCACCCAGTCGTTCCATCGTTCTTTGGGCGGAAAGGCCGCGAGGTGGATCCGGCTGGGGCCGGGGTAGAAGGTCTCGCCCCTGGCCTCGACCGCGTCGCGGGCCGCCCGCACCAGTTTGTTGAGGTTCGTGAGGTCCGTTATGCCTTACGCCAGCGGTACGGCCTGTCCGGCCTGGACATAGGCGTGCTCGTACGCGATCAGACCGGCCAGCGCCGATGCGGCGGCGATGAGCCCGATCGCGACGGCCGCCGGCCCCGGAGACCCGGAGGCGGCGCCGATCAAGGACGCGAGCAACCCTAGCGTGGCCAGCCCCGCCCCCGTCCAGAAAAACGGACGGTGCGCGCCCCTCACCATCTCGTGCGGGAGGTGCAGGAGGCTCGACCCCGCGAGCGTCCACAGGAGCGGCCGGAGGATGCCGGGGTCCAGCCATGCCGCAACCGGGAGCAGCGCGGCGGACCCCGCGAGCACGGCCTGGAGGAGGAAGTGCGGCGGCAGCAGGGGGTTCTGCCAGAGATCGCGGGCCCTGGCCTGAGCGAACAGGTACGCCGTGTAGACCGCGGTCAGCGCGGCGATCGGCAGCCCGGGGAGCGCGAGGACGCGCGGCACCCGGCCCCATCCGAGCAGGCCGGCCAGCACGTGCGCGGCCAGCACTCCGGAGAACGCGGCGATGATGAACGCGCCGCGCACCAGCCAACTCGACCACTGCGGGCGGGTGAAGATCAGGTAGAACCGTTCCGGATGCTTGAGGTCGGCGATCAAGAGGGCTCCGGTCGCGGCGAGCGCGGCGCCGGCGAGGACGGGAGCCGCCCAGAGCCAGAGGGCGCTCGTCCAGGACAGCCACCCGCCGAGGATCCACAGCAGGGGCGCGAGGTACGCGCCGGCGGCGATCCCCTTGGTCCAGGTGTAGAGGCTGACCCGCCAGTTCCACGGGGCCTGATGCGGGATGTCATAGCTCAACAGCGCGGCCGCCGAGGAATTGTTCCAGCCGCCCGGGTGGCCGGAGGTGACCTGGTGGGGGAACCGGCCCTGCTCGCTCCACATGAAGAGGCCGCCTTCGGGGCGGCGCGCGGCGATCGGGTCGAGGGCCGCCTGATGGGCGCCGCGATAGAAGAGCTTCGGCAGCGTCGCTTTCTCGGGGCGCCGGACGGCGACCGGCTCGCGGTTCACGATCCGCGCGACCAGGGATCCGGGATCGTTGAGGTCGCCGACCAGGATGGCCTCCGTCGGGCAGACCACGACGCAGGCCGGCTCGAGCCCCACGTCGATGCGGTGCGCGCAGAAGTTGCATTTCTCCGCCGAATGATCGTCGGGGTTGATGAAGATGGCGTCGTAGGGGCAGGCGGCGATGCAGGCTTTGCAGCCGATGCAGATGGACTTGTCGAAGTCGACGATGCCGTCCGGCCGCCGGTACATCGCGGTGGTGGGGCAGGCGGTGACGCAGGGGGCATCGTCGCACTGGTTGCAGCGGGTCACCTGAAAGACCCGGCGGGCCTGGGGAAATGTTCCGACGTCGACATACTTCACGTAGGTGCGGGTGACCGACAGCGGGACCTCATTCTCGGACTTGCACGCGGTCGTGCAGGCGTGACAGCCGATGCAGCGCGTGTGATCGATGACTTTGGCCCACTTCACCGGGCGGGGCGGAAGGGTCGACGGCGCCGCGCCGCCGGTCGCGGTCTGTGGTGAGGTCATTGGGGTTTCAGCAGCCACCCCGTGATGCCCACCAGCGGCATCGCGCCCAGCCGCTCCAGAATGGGGCGGCTGGTGGTGTCGCGGGCGTCGATCGTGAGGAACCGGTAGCCGCGCCGGAGCGCCTCCGCGGCGCGGTGGGCGACGAGGCCGCGATAGAGGCCTCTGCCGCGATAGGCCGGCAGGGTGCCGCCGCCCCAGAGGCTGGCGAAGGACCGTTCGGGCGGCAGTTCCATCCGTCCGGCGGAGACCGGGCGCCCGTCGGCATAGGCGACGAAGAGCCCCAGCGTGGGATCGTCGAGGCGCGCGCGAAAGATCTCGAGCCGCCGCCGATCATCCCGGCCGAACGCCGAGCCGCTCACCAGAATGAAGTCTTCGAGGCCGGCCGCATCCGTGGCGCGCCGGATCTCGACGCCGGCGGGCACAGCGCCGTCCGGGGGGCGCAGGGCAAGGTCGAACGCCATCAGGGTCTCCTGCCCGTCGGGCTCGAACCCGGCCGCGGCGAGGCGGCCGCCCAGGTCGGCCGGGAGGTCGTGCCCGTAGACCTTCCACTCGACCTCGGCGCCGATCGCCCGGAAGGACGCCGCCTGATCGGCGATGACCGCGTCGGCGTCCGCGTCGGCAAGATTCGAGAAGAGGATGCAGTTGTACGCGCCGACCGCGCGGACGATCCCGCCGGCGCGCTCGTGCCGGACGCCCGCCTCATCCGGGGGATCGGCGCGCATCTCGGCGTCGTAGCGGGCGAGGATCTCGGCGGGAGTCACGGGTCCTTCCCTACCGCGCCCTTGCCGCGGATTCCTGCCGATGCCGCGCGGGACCGAGTTCCCAGCCCCCACCGGGCCGGCCGGTGGTCGAACTGGTTCCGGTGGTAAGACTCAAGCCGTGGCGCTGTCGAGATTCCCGATCATATAGCCGTAGCTCCCGGGTTCGACCACGTCTGCCGTGCGGTGCACGAGGATGGTGACGTTCCGCCGGAAGGGCGCTCGGATGGTTTCCAGTTCCTCGAAGGTCTGCGGGTGATAGATGCGGCCGAGGAGGGCCTCCGGCCCG
>VBAN01000384.1 GCA_005882445.1 Candidatus Segetimicrobium genomatis
GCTTCGGATTCCACCTGCGCCAGCAGCGTGTCGATCGAGACCCCCTCCCAATGCGAGTCGAGTTTCGACCACTTGGTCACGCAGTGGATATCGGCGGTCACCGACTCATGCGGCAATGCGCGCAGTTCGTCCCAGGTCCAGCGCTTCGGCTGCTCCACACTGCCGACAATCGAGAAGTCCCACCGCTCCAGCGGCGTGTGAGGCGTCGGACCGGCCGACAGCACGGGAAAGCCGCGCTCCAGATACTGTCCGGGCGGGAGACGGGCCGAGACCTCGCCGGTCTGGCGGCGTCCGCGGAATCCCCGTGAGACGAAGCCGTCTGCCATGATGTCCCCCACGCTCACCGCGCCCGGGCAGGGGCCGCGGCCGGCAGTTCGCCGGCATGACTCTTGAGGCGAAAGCCCAGCATCAGCAGCGCAATGCCGAAGATCAGCGCATAGATGCCGATCAGCCACACCACCGCGAGCGCGCCCGACGCTGGAGACAAGACGAGGAGCACGCCAAACACCACCGAGGCAATCCCGCCGAGAATGAGCCACCCTTCACCCTGGATCTCATGCCTCAGCCGGACCGCGGCGGCGATCTCGAGGATGCCTCTGAGGATGGACCAGTACGCGATGATCAGGAGCAGGGCCAGGGCGGTGATGCCCGGCCACTTAAGCGCCACCAGCCCGGCGGCCACGCTCAACAGCCCTCCCAGCACCAACGGCCACCAGGGCTCGCCCGCCTGCGCCGCCCCCACGGAATGGATCAGGGCCAGGATGCCGTCGAGAAGCGCCCAGATCGCGAACACGAACACCAGTGCCTCGAGGGTCATGCCCGGCCGGGTGATCGCCAGGATCCCAAACAGAATGGTGACAACGCCGCGCAGCACGAACGCCCACCAGTTCCTGGCAAGAGTTTCCAACACCAACATAGTCGTTCCCCCCTTTGCAGAGTTTCTCTGATCGCTGCGAGCTGGGACGCGGACCGGATCAACGCGGCGGGGCAAGTGCCTGATACGTGCTGCAGGCTCCCGAAAACCTCTACCTATCTTGCAGGGTATGCTTTCGCCCGGAGAATTACAAGTGCCGGGGCGCGGTGCGGCGGGTGACGACACGACAGCGCCTCATGGAGGCGGCGGGCCTCCGGCGAAGGGAGTTCAGTCACGAGAATGGGAATTCGATGACCATGGATTGTCCGGTTTCGGCGTTCCCATTCGTCATATAGGCAAAAGCCGGAAATCAGTGGGAAAGGAGAAGCACAATGGCGAACGTCATGAACGCAGAGACATTCCTTCCTCCCATCGAAAAGCCCCAGGGGCTGATGATGAGACTGGCCTATTACTTTACACGCCGGCAATTTGGCAAAGTGCTCACACCGCTGAAAGTGCATTCCGCGCGACTGCCGATTGCGTTCGGTCAATTCTATGCCAAGGTCGCCACGCTGGACAAGAAACTGCTGCTTCCACCGGAGACCGTCCTGCTGATCCGTGAGCGGGTGGCGCGCATCAATGTCTGTCTCTTCTGCATCGATATCGGCCGATGGGCCACGATCCAAGCGTCGATGAATCAAGCCAAATTCGATGCGCTGGAGCACTATCGCACGAACCCTCTGTTCACCGAGGCGGAACGCGCGGCACTGGACTATGTCACGGAGCTGAC
>VBAN01000385.1 GCA_005882445.1 Candidatus Segetimicrobium genomatis
TCTTGGAGTCCTCCTCCCCCACGCTTACGTCTACGGGGTCTGCAAGGACGTTAACACTCGAGTGTCACCGGCCTGTCGATTTTCGGTAACGGCGTTGTCAAATGAGAGTCACGAGCATTCAATTGCACGGGCACACACCCTCTCGTCGCTGACGGGACAACCCCCTGACACTCCGATGTGACCGATGGCCCCCTGCAGGAGCCGGGGCGAGGCCGAGTGTATATGGAGATATCTACGCGCCCGGGGGGGGCGAGCCGTGGGGCCGAAGCTCGAAGCCATCAACGTCTCCGTCTGGTACGAGAACCCTCGCACGGGGGTGACGACGCTGGCGCTGGACCGGTGCTCGGTCGGCGTCCAGTCCGGCGAGTTTCTCGCCATCGTGGGCCCCAGCGGCTGCGGCAAGACGACGTTCCTGTACTGCCTCGACGGGCTGCTGCCCCTGACCGAAGGACGGATCCTCGTGGACGGCAGGCCGGTCGTGGGCCCGGGCCGCGACCGCGCGGTGGTCTTTCAGAGTCCGTCGCTGCTGCCCTGGCGCACTGTGCTGCGCAACGTGACCTACGGACTGGAGCTCCAAGGCACGCCGCTGCCGGAGGCGATCGCCCGGGCCCGTCAGATGATCTCCCTGGTCGGCCTGGACGGATTCGAGCGCTACCACCCCTCCGAGCTCTCGGGCGGCATGCAGCAGCGCGTCAACCTGGCGCGGGCCCTCGTGATGGACGCGGAGGTGATCCTGCTCGACGAACCCTTCGCCGCGCTGGACGCGCAGACCCGCGAGTTCATGCAGGCCGAGCTGATGCGCATCTGGCAGGAAACCCGCAGGACGGCGGTCTTCATCACCCATCAGATCAACGAGGCGCTCTACCTGGCGGATCGGGTGGTGGTGTACTCGGCCAGGCCGGGGCGGGTCAAGAGCATCATCCCGGTCGACTTTCCGCGCCCGCGCGCGCTGCGCGTCAAGCGCACGCCGGAGTTTCTGGCGCTCGAGGACCACATCTGGGGCCTGATCGAGGAAGAGGTCCGGACGACCCTGGGGAGCGCGGCGCATGCTTGAGGAAAACGCGCTCCCCGCGGGGGGCGAGCGCCTCGACGCGCCGGCCCCCCGGCCGCGCCGCGGCAGGCTCTCCCCGACGGTCCGCGCCCGGGCCATCGGGACCATCGCGGTCACGCTGTTCGTCGTCGCCTGGGAGGGCGTGGTGCGGCTGGGGCAGGTCAACCCCCTCTTCACCAGCTCCCCCACCCGGATCGTCTCCACGTTCATCCGGATGCTGCATGAAGGGGTGCTGGGGAAGGACATCCGGGTCAGCGGCACGGAGTTTCTCATCGGGTACGGCCTGGCGGTGGTCGTGGGGATCCTGCTCGGCGTCGCCATGGGCTGGTACCGCGACGTGGCCGCGGCCCTGCAGCCGTTTGTGTCCGCGCTCTACTCGACGCCGCGCATCGCGCTGGTGCCGCTGTTCATCATCTGGCTCGGCATCGGCATCTGGTCCAAGGTCGCCGTGGTGTTCCTGGTGGCGGTCTTCCAGATCCTCATCAGCACCGAGGCCGGCGTCCGCGCCGCCGACGAATCGCTCATCCGCACCGCGCGGTCCTTCGGCGCGCGCGACCGGCAGATCTTCGCCACGATCGTCCTGCCGGGCGCGGTGCCGTTCCTGATCGCCGGCCTGCGGCTGGGCCTGGGCCAGGCGCTGGTCGGGATCGTGGTCGGCGAGCTGTACGCGGCGACGGCCGGGATCGGCTACGAGATCGCGGTGGCGGGCGAGACCTTCCAGACCGACCGCGTGTTCGTGGGCATCGTGATCCTGGCAAGCGCGGCGATCGTCTTGATGTGGGCGCTGCGCCAGTGGGAGCTCAGGTTCGAGTCGTGGAAACCGCAGCGCCAGGGATAGGGACCGGCGAATCGGGCCCGAACCCGGCGGGCGCTGCCGGGCGATCGCCGCCGCGATCGGCCGCTGCTCAATAGGCGACCTCGACCAGCCGGCCTTCACGCGCCGACCGGATCACCGCCGTCGTTGAACGCGGCGACCGACCGCACCACCGCATCCCGGCTGGAATGCTTGGTGATCTGCTCGCCGGCCTGGGTGACGACCCGGAGCTCCCCATCCCGGAACGGCCGCGTGCAGTCGATGCCGACGATGCGGCCTTCGGTCCCGTAGAGGTCGATGTCGGGCTGGTACTGGGCGACCTTCTGGTTCGCGTTGACGTACGCCATCGTCCCATTCTGGAAGCGCAGCAGCGCCAGCGCCATGCGCTCCAGCTCCGCTGAGCGGCCCACGTCGGTCATGGCCATCACCTCCCGAACCTCGGAGCCGAGCAGGTAGCGCAGGAGATCGTACGGATGGACGGCGATGTTGTTGATC
>VBAN01000076.1 GCA_005882445.1 Candidatus Segetimicrobium genomatis
TGGGAAGAGGCCTCAGGCCGCCTGCTGGAGCCGGATCACGACGTCGCGGAGGGCGTCGAGCGCGTAGGCCACGTCCGTGTCGGTCGTCCAGCGGCCGAGGGTGAGCCGCACCGCCGCGGCGGCGAGCCGCGCCGGAAGGCCGAGCGCAACGATGACGTGGGACGGCTCGATGCTGCCCGAAGTGCAGGCCGAGCCCGAACTGGCCGCGACCCCGTGCAGGTCGAGCCCCATGACGAGCGACTGGCTGTCGGTGCCGTCGAACGACAGGTTGACGTTGTTGGGCAGGCGCCGGACCGGATCTCCGTTGAGGTGCGCCCCCGGCAGCGTCAGCGCCTCGCGCATGAGGCGGGCGCGCATGGCGGTGAGGCGGGCGCGTTCTGCGTCCATCTCCTGGGCGGCGATCCGCAGGGCCGCCGCAAACCCCACAATCCCCGGCACGTTCTCCGTCCCGCCTCGCCGGCCCCGTTCGTGGCTGCCGCCGTGCTGCACGGGGGCCAGCGGCGTCCCGGCGCGGACGTAGAGCGCCCCAACCCCCTTCGGCCCGTACCGCTTGTGCGCGGACATCGAGAGCAGGTCGACGTTCAACTCGTCGACGTTGACCGGGGCCGCCCCCACCAGCTGGGTCGCGTCCGTGTGGAACGGGATCTTCCGCGCGCGGGTCAGCTTCCCGATCTCGGCGATCGGCTGGAGCGTCCCGATCTCGTTGTTCGCCGCCATCACCGAGACGAGCACGGTGTCCGCCCGCAGAGCCCCGCGCACATCGTCGGGATCGACGATCCCCTGCCGGTCCACGGGGAGGGCGGTCACGGAAAAACCCCGGCCTTCGAGGAAGTGGCACGTCTCGAGAATCGCGTGATGTTCAATCGCCGTCGTGACGACGTGCCGGCCGCGCGCCTCGCTCGATCTCGCTCGGCCGCGCGCCTACCGTCTCGGCCACCTGCGCACGTGCCTGGTCCACCGCGCTGCGGGCCTCCTGCCCAAAGACGTGGACGCTGCTCGCGTTGCCCGCCAGTTCCGTAAAGAACGGCAGCATCGCCTGGAGAACGCGGGGGTCCACCGGGGTCGTTGCCGCGTAGTCCAGGTAGACTCTCATCGGGCGCTCTCCCTCACCGCATCCCGCGCGGCTTGGGCCTTGCGATCACCCAGTCGCGGCGGGCCGGCCCGGCGCTCTTGGCGGCGCCCTTCCTGAGGAGGCGCTTTACCTCCGCCAGGGAGCGGCTGCTGGTCTTCAATAGATGTGTCGCACGCTGCAGTTGCTCGACATCCGACCATGAGTAGAGGGGACTCCCGCCATTCCGGCGGCCTGCGCCCTTAGGCCCCCGCCGGCGGGGGCCGTTCGGGATGCCCTGGGCCTGCCAACGGCGCAGCGTGCTCAGCGATACCCCTGTAAGCCCCGCCACGATCCGGAATTATACCATGCGTGCGAATCTTCCGCCGCGGCCCTGTACAGGCCCGCGGGCAATCCGCGACAGTCGCCGTCCTCGATCAACGGTCGGCGAGCGCGAGTTTGACGCCGAGCGCGACAAACGCGGCGGCGAACGCGCGGCGCATCCACGTCAACACCTGAGGACGCGAGATGACGTGCCCGCGAATCCAGGCGGCAAACAACCCGTATCCGACGAACACGGCAAACGTCAGGACCATGAACACGGTGCTCAGCTCGAACATGCGGGAGAGCGGACGTGGCTCGTTGGCGCTCACAAATTGCGGCAGGAACGCAAAAAAGAACATTGACAGTTTCGGATTGAGGATGTTGATCAGGATCGCGGTGACGATCACCTGCATAGCCGAGCGGGGGCCGGCCTCCTGTTCCACGCGGAGCGCGCCCTGTTCCCTCAGCGCGTTCCACGCCATATAGAGCAGATAGGCCACGCCGAGGTATTTCAGCGTCTGGAAGGCGAGCGCGCTCGCATGCAAGAGCGCTGCGAGTCCCATGATCGCCGCCGCCATGTGCGGGATGATGCCGAGCGTGCATCCGAAGGCAGCGACGATGCTTGCGCGGGACCCGCGCGAGAGGCCGGCCGCCAGCGTATAGAGGACACCGGTGCCGGGTGACACGATCACGATAAGCGACGTCACCAAAAAGTCGATGCTCACGATCGCCCCCTTTACGTCGTCCCCGCTATCGCCGGGTGGCGACCAGGTTCAGCCAGTGATGGTGAAACCGCAGTTCGTCTCCGATCAGGGTGGGCTGCATGCCGGCCTGGTCGCCCGGAATGGTCCGCAGCAGCCGCTCTCGCACAAGGACGGCGACATCGGGCGGCGTCGCGGCAACCCGGCACCACTCGCCGAGCTCGCGCACCTGCGTCCCGCCCTCGCGGCCGGTGACGGTGAACCCGCACGACGTCAGCAGCGCCTCGAGCCCGGCCGGGCTGTAGACCGCGACGTGCGCGGGATCGCGCAGGCGCTCGATCTCGTTCTGGCGGGCCCGCTTCGCCTCATCGGAGACTCCCACGATGTCCCCCACGGCGATCTTCCCGCCCGGCCGGCAGACCCGTGCCATTTCGCCCAGGACCTGCCGCGGGTCGCCAAAATGATGAATCGCCAGGGTCGTCGCGACGAGGGTAAATGTCTCATCCCGAAACGGGAGCCGCGCGCCCTCGGCCCGGACAAGAAAGAAGCGGCCGGCGCCGCCGGGCCCCGCCTGCCGGGCCAGCCGGAGCATCTCCATCGTCACATCCGTGCCGATGGCCACCCGGACGAGCGGGGCAAACGTCTTGAGCAGGCGCCCCGCGCCGCAGGCGACGTCCAGCAGGAGATCGGTGGGGGCGGGCTCGGCGAGCCGGACCAGCGACTCGATCTCGACCAGGTTGCCGACCGCCGCGCTCTTCGCAAACGCCTCCGCGGTGCGCGCGAACCGCTCCTCGTTGAGCCGCCGGATCCGATCGTCCATGCGCTGTGGGAATCGCTCAGAGGGGGACCATCGTGCGGGACCGCTGCGCGAAGGCCGCCGTCTCCCCGTACCCCGCGTCCCGCGCGACGGCCGCCGCCCGGTCGAAATCTCTCCCCACATCCTCGGGGACGTGGGCGTCCGAGTTGATGAGCACCGGCACCCCGGCCAACCGGCAGGCCCGCAGGAACGGCGGCGCCGGGTAGACGGCGGCGGCGAACTCCAACGCGGCCGCAGCGTAGAGGTCCGCGATGTCCGCCTTCGGCCGGTAGCCCATGACCTTGATGACGTCCGCGTGCCCGATGATGTCGAACAGCCCGGTCCGCGCCGCCTGTCCGATGAGGCGAAAGTACCGGCGGTAGACCTCCAGCACGTCCACCCGCTCCCAGTCGCTGATCCGCGCGGGGTCGTCGAACCCCCACCACTCGCCTCCGCGCGTCGCGGGCGGCAGCCAGTGCACGGACCCGATCGCGTAATCCCACGGGTGCGCGCCGATCGCGCGCTCGAGGGCTGCCTCGAACCCGGGAAGGTAATCCCATTCCAGGGCGAGCTTGACCGGCAGGCCAGCGGCGCGGGCCTGCTCGACGAGCCGCAGGTAGCTGTCGAGCCGCTCGGTGTTCTGCGCGTCGACCCAGGGCAGCGGCGTGGGATAGATCGCGCGGCACTCGCGGAACCGGTGCGGGTGCTCGCTGAACCCGATCTCGCGCAGGCCGCGGGCGCGGGCGGTTTCGACAAAGCGCTCAAGCCACTCGAGCGTCCAGGGACCCCGCTCCAGATGCATGTGGTAGTCGGTCCCCGCCGCCACCGGCCAGCCCCTCCCCCGCCCTTACCGCAGCACCGTTCCGCCGTCGACGACCAGCGTGTGGCCGGTGATCGACGCGGCGTCGTCCGTCACGAGGAAGACCACCGCGCCGGCCACAGCCTCCGGCGTGCCGACGCGCCCGAGGAGCGAGACCGCTCGGGGCGAGTTCCAGGGCGAGGCGGCGGGTCAGCATGATCACCCCCGCCTTGCTCGCCGCGTAGGGCGCCGAGGTCTCGTATCCGGGCCGCGGCGACAGGCCCCCGCCGCTGGCCAGGTTCACGATGGTGCCGGACTGCTGGGCCAGCATCACCCGCGCGGCCGCCTGCGCGCACAGGAACGTTCCCTTGAGGTTGACGTCGAGCACACGGTTCCAGTGCGCCTCGGCCACCTCGAGGAGCGGCACCCGGCTGAACACCCCGGCGTTGTTGACCAGGATGTCCAGGCGCCCGAACGTCCGGTGGATCTCCTCGAACATGTTCCGGACGGCCGGGGCCAGGGAGACGTCCGCGCGGGCCACGAGCGTGGGCACCCCGAGCCGTCCGGCCTCCTCGGCCGCCTCCGCCGCGCCCTGAGCGCTCTCCAGGTGGTGCAGCACGAGCGAGGCGCCCTCCTGCGCGAGCGCTTTCGCGATCGCGCGGCCGATCCCCCGGCCGGCGCCGGTGACGAGCGCGACTTTACCGGTGAGCCGGCGCACGCGCTCCCTCCGCTCAGACGGCGACGCGGACGGTCCGGATCCGGCGCGCGAAGATCGCTACGCGCATCGCCGGTCCCTCACGGCGCACCGCTCACCGCGCCCGGCGGGCGGCCCGCCGGCCGGCGGCGCCGGCGATCTGCACATTGAACACCGCCTCGAGGAACTGGGTGATCACCCGGCCGGTCGCTCCCCACACCACCTCGGGGCCGACGGAGTAGAAGTAGATCTCCCGCGGCACGCCTCCGCAGGTCCAGATCTCCGTGCGCACGTTGGCGGGATCGAGCAAGACCCGGATCGGCGCCTCGAGCACCGCCCGCACTTCAGCGGGGTTCACCCGGAGCGGGTACGGGTACGGGATGGTGCCGACAACGGGCATCATCAGGAACCCGGAGACGGAGGTCTCCTCGTCATCGAGCGCGCCCAGGATCGTGATGTCCTGAGCCCGCACCCCAATCTACTCGCTGGTTTCGCGGACCGCGGCCGCCTGGGGGGATTCGCCCGGCTCGATCGCGCCGCCCGGCAGCGAGATCTCGCCCTTGTGCCGGTCCACGGTCTCGCTGCGCTTGGTGAGCAGGAGCGCCGCCTCGCCGTCGGCGTGGACGACCATGAGTAGCACAGCCGCCTGCCGCAACCCCTGGGGGGCGGCTTCGGCGCCCCGCCTCGGCCGGCCAGCGCGGCCCGAATGTGCGCGCGGAGAGCCTCGGGATGGGTCAGCAGGTCAAAACGGTGATCATGATACCATAGTCGGAAGGTGAATCACATTCCCCAGCGAATTGACGAACCGACACGTGTGACGGCGTGAGATCCGTTGCCCATCTGCCACTCGTTCACCAGCGCGATCCCGACGGAGGAGCGGTGATGCCCGAGCGCCTCGCGGACCCCGGCACGATGCGAGGGCGAGCGGTCGGTTCCGTGGCGCTGCCCGGTGGACGCGAGATCACGCTCTACGCCGTCCGGCCGGTGGCCATCCTCCTCACGCGGACCGGCTCGCCGCGATGGCGGCGCGGCAGTGCTACAGCGCGGGCAGCATCCTCGACCTCCCCCAGCCCCTCTCGCCCAAGTCGACCGCGCACATGGTCAACCGCGTCGTCTCCGCCGGACACACGAGCTGCGTCGAGCACAACCAGTTTGTCTTCGGGGTGCGTGGGATCTCCCGCAGCTGCTCGCACCAGCTGGTCCGCCACCGCGTGGGGTGGTCGTATGAGCAGCAGAGCCAGCGGTACGTCGACTTTTCGTCCCAGGACTTCGTCGAGATCGTCGTGCCGCCGACGATCCTCCGGATCCCCGAGATGCTCGAGTCGTTTCTCGAGCCGGTCAAGGCCGCGGTCCGCGCCTACTTCCTCCTGCGGGACGAGCGGGTGCACCAGGAGGACGCCCGGTACCTGTTCAACAACGCGTTCGAGACGAAGTTGATCGTGTCGGCGAACGCGCGCGCGCTCCTGCACTTCTTCGAACTGCGCACCTGCAATCTGGCGCAGTGGGAAATCCGCTGGCTGGCCCACCTGATGCGGGCCGAGCTGCAGCACGCCGCGCCCGAGATCTTCAAGTTCGCCGGCCCGACGTGCATGACCCAGAAGATCTGCTGGGAGGGCCCCCGCGGGGCGAAGTGTCCGCGCCTGGTCTCTACGGGCGCCGAGCTGCGGGACCGGACGCCGGCCGCCGCGGCGGAGAGGACATCGCCCCTCTCGTAAGGTAGTTACCGGATAGTGAGAGGGAGTATAATGGTGATGAGATTTACGAGAGGAGGCAGTGCAAGATGACCTACACGATCACCGAGCCCTGCATCAACGTCAAAGACCGGTCGTGCGTGGATGTCTGTCCGGTCGACTGCATCCACCCCAAGGCGGATGAAGACAAGGGCGAGGTGATGCTGTACATCCATCCCGACGAGTGCATCGACTGCGGCGCGTGCGAATCGGTGTGTCCGGTGACGGCCATCTTCGCTGAGGCGGATGTCCCGGACAAGTGGAAGCAGTTCACCGAGATGAACGCCGACTACTTCAAGATGAGCAAGGAGGAATTCGCGGCCAAGTACGGCCGCGATCCCTAGGCTCCGCGCCTGCTCCGGGACCCCCGGCGGCTATTCGGCGCCGGGGGTTCCTGCTTTGGCCTTCCCCAGCGCCTCCTGCGCCACCTCGACCGCCCGCTCGACGTCCTGCTGCGAGACGTCGAGGTGGGTCACCGCGCGGATGCGCGTCCGCCCCGTCGCCCCCATGCGGACCCCACGTGCCACGAGACGGGCGACCGCCTCCTGGGCGGTGATCCCCAGCCCTGCGACATCAAAGAAGACGATGTTCGTCTCCACGTGCTCGACCTCGATGGCGATCCCGCGGATTTCCGCCAGCCCGCGCGCCAGGATCTTCGCATTGGTATGATCCTCCGCCAGCCGCTCGATGTTGTGGTCGAGCGCATACAGGCCCGCGGCGGCGATGATGCCGGCCTGACGCATCGCGCCCCCGAAGAGGTGCTTGTAGCGGCGGGCCTCCTTGATGAACGCCCGGTCGCCGGCGACCAGCGCCCCCACCGGGCAGCCCAACCCCTTCGTCAGACACAGGGTCACCGAGTCATACCCCCGGGCGTGTTCGTTGGCCGGCGCGCCTGAGGCGACGACGGCGTTCATCACACGGGCGCCGTCCATGTGGGTGCGCAGCCCATGGCGGCGGGCCGAATCGGCGACGGCGCGCAGCCGTTCCAGGGGCCACACCGTGCCGCCCCCGAGGTTCGCGGTTTGCTCGACCGAGACCAGGCGGGTCCTGGGATAGTGGGGGTTGTCCGCCTGGATCCGCGCTTCCACCTGATCGGGCGTGAACACTCCGCGGACGCCCTTCACCGCGTGCAGCATCACCCCGGAGAGGAGCGCGGGCCCGCCCGCCTCGGCGGTGGCGATGTGGGCGGACTCTTCCAGGATGACCGCGTCGCCGGGCTGAGTGTGCGTCTTCACCGCGATCTCGTTGGCCATCGTCGCGGACGGCAGGTAGAGCGCCGCCTCTTTGCCGAGGAGCGCCGCCACCCGTTCCTGGAGCGCGTTGACCGACGGATCCTCCTGCCGCTGCTCGTCTCCGACGGGCGCCTCCGCCATGAACCTCCGCATGCCTGCGGACGGGCGCGTCGCGGTATCGCTGCCGAGATCGATGAGCGTGGTCACGGTGTCCTCCTAGGCCCGCGATGATGTGGCCGGAACCGCGGGCCAGAGCGTGGCGAGGAGCGCCGCCACCGCCTCGAGAAACTGCTGATCCTCCGGCCCGAACGCGCCCAGTTCCCGGGCGTCGATGTCGATCTCACCGATCACGCGGGTGCCCGCCCGGATCGGGACCACGATCTCGGACTTCGTGGACGTAAAGCATGCCAGGTACCTCGCGTCCTTGCTGACATCCGCGACGACCTCAGTCTTGCCCGATGCCGCCGCGGCCCCGCACACCCCCTTCCCGATCGGAATCCGGGTGTGCTCGGTCGCCGCGGGTCCCTTCCAGGGGCCCAGGACGAGGTCCGGCCCTTCGACCCAGTAGATCCCCACCCAATCGTAATGCGGGAACCCGTCGTGAAGATACTCCACGATGCGGGCGGGGGCTTCTCGGGGCGAACTGGCGATCATATTGCAGACATCAGAGAGGGCGTAGCCGAAATTCACAGATGCTCCTCCAGGCCGAAACAGTAACGGACGGGCCTTTTCCCGCCCTAATTGCTTCACTTGAAGGCTGCATCACCCCTTTCTAGCGAACGTATGTTCGGCATAGACTCCCGCCGCCTCACCTTGACAGGGCCAGGGAAGGTTCTGCAACTCGCCCGGCTCTGGTAAAATGGCGGGTGAGGGCATACTCCATGACGAGCACCCGTCGGGAAATCCTATCGCTCATCAAACGCAACGGGCCGATGACGGTTCAAGAGTTGAGCCGGCGTCTGGAGATCACGCCCATGGGCGTTCGCCAGCATCTGGCGATCCTCGAACGGGACGGGGTCATTGCCTCGAACGGCATTCGCCGCGGCCAGGGCCGCCCGAGCCGCCTCTACAGCATCAGTTCCGAAGGGGACAAGTTGTTCCCGCGGACCTACGAGCAGCTCGCGCAGGCTCTGCTCGACGACATCCAGGCGCTCGGGGGAGCCCAGACGGTCGATCAGATCTTCGAGCACCGCCGCAAGCATCTCCTCGAGCAATACCGGGCGCGCATGGCCGGGCGAGATTTTCGGGAAAAGGTCGCCACCCTGGCCAAGGCGCGCGACGAGGAAGGCTACGTCGCCGAACAGACCCAACTCGATCGTGACCGGTTCGTCCTGATCGAGCACAACTGCCCCATCCGCGCGGTCGCCGAGGCGCACCGTGAGACCTGCCGGTGCGAGATCGCGCTCTTCCAGGAAGCCCTCGGCGCCGAGGTGGTGCGGACCGAGCACATCCTGGACGGCGCGCCGCACTGCCGCTACATCATCACCCGGCCCCGCGAGACCAGCTCGAAGTCGTAGCCGCGCACGGCGCCGCGTGGTGTGGCGCGCAGGAATTCCCGCCCTCCCCAGAGGATTTGTCCCCTCGCAGCGGATCCGTCCCCCGCTTCCCACATCATCTCAGGAGGGTCACCAATGGCGACGCTCACCTATTACGGCCATGCAACCTGGGCGATCGAGACCAAGGGGGTCTCGATCCTGATCGACCCGTTCTTCACGGGCAACCCGATGACCAAGGTCAAGGCGGCCGGCGTGGCGGCGAACTTCATCATCCTCACGCACGCCCACGGCGATCACTACGGCGATACGGTCGAGATCGCCAAGCGGACGGGCGCCACCTTGATCTCCAACTTCGAGATCGTCGCCTACTGCCAGAAACAGGGCGTGGCCAATGCCCATCCGATGCACATCGGCGGCTCGTATGCGTTCCCGTTCGGCCGGGCGAAGCTCACCGTGGCCCACCACGGCTCATCCTTCCCCGACGGGACCTACGGCGGGAACCCCGCGGGCATCCTGCTGGAGATCGAGGGCCGGCGCCTCTACAACGCCGGGGATACCGCGCTCTTCTCGGACATGTCGCTGATCGCGCAGGGCGGTCTCGACGCCGCGATCCTCCCCATCGGCGATAACTTCACGATGGGACCCGAGGACGCCGCCGCCGCGGCGAAGTTGCTGGGGGCCCGGACGGTCATCCCGGAGCACTACAACACCTGGCCGGTCATCCAGCAGGACCCCCAGGCGTTCAGGCGCCGGGTCGAAGGCTCCACCGATTCCAAGGTCGTGGTGCTCGAGCCCGGGGCGACATTTAAGATCCCATAACGCCACGCGTCGTCGATCCGCGCGCGTCCTCGGTATCTAGGCGCCTACCACATGAAGGCCGTGGGCCTGAGCACCAAGCGCGAGCGCGGTGTCATGAGTCGCCATGATAAGATTGGCGTTCGCAAGATCCTGCCAGAGGAGGGCAGTGGCGAGGTGGATCGCGTCAAGCGTCCCGAGTTCAGTCGGCATCGGTTGGGCCGCTCGTTCGAGGACGACCGAATCGACTTCCACGAGCTCGAGAGACCCGATCAGCGCGAGGATCGTGGCGCGCCGTGTGGCCACTTCGGCATCGGGGAGGTTGGCGCGGAGGCGAAGACGATCCAGCGTCCGGAGACACTCAGTCATGACGAGGGCGCTCGCAACGCCCCGGTCGATTTGCCGCCACTCCGGCAGTGCGTCCGGCTGTCCAAGCGCAACCCTCAACAGAACGGAGGCGTCGACGTACGCGATCACCGCTGTCCCTGGCGCTCTTCGAGCAGCAACCGAACAATGTCGACGGTGACCTTCGAAGGCTTCGGCAGAGGGATGCGATTGGGCGGTGGCGAGCCGGGCGCCGGCTTTCGAACCCGCAGCGCGGATGGCGCGCGAACCGGCACGATCTGCGCGACGGGTGTCTCACGGTCGAGGACCGCGATGGTTTCACCGCGGCGCACGGCCCGAAGATACTCGCTGAGCTTGGCCTTCAATTCCGCAATGCGCACCTGCTTCATGACTATATGATAACCAGAATTGGTCATTCTGACAAGTCCCTGCACAGGTCCCGTTGGTCATGGGGGGCACGCGGGGTGCGGGCCGCGCCGGCATCACCGAAAGGGCAGCAGGAGGAAGACCGTGAGGTCCCAGAGGACGTGGGACACGATAAGCGGCGCGATCCGCGGCGACCAGCGCGGCGAGCATGAGCATCGGGTTCGCCGCGGCGGCGTGCACCCCGCCGTAGATCGCCGTGGCGGCGCCCCAGCCGAGCCCCGGGCCGAACCGCCGCACCAGCCCCCACTGCACGAGGCCCCGCCAGAACAGTTCTTCGCCGGGCCCGATCACGAGGAGGAGCAAAAGCGCGATGACCGGCCACGGCGCCTGGGCGCGCAGCGCGTAGACGTCGCTGATCTGCCCGGGCGCAGACGGTAGCAGGCGACCGGCGATCGCCCGCCCGAGGGCGAACACGCCGTAGAGCGCCGCGGCCGCCGCGGCGCCGGTCCCCAGATCCTGCGCGCGGACGCCCTCCTCGATGGGAAACGCCCCGCGGAGGCGGAGCGCTAGACCCCCGAGCCCGCCGGTGCCGGCGGCCATGAGCAGCCAGAAGTTGGCCGGCCGCCACGCAAAGATGACGATCCACACGGCGACGGCGGCAGGGATCGCCCACGTGAGGGCGCCCGTGGCCTCGGAGCCGGGCCGCGTCATCGCCATGGTAGAATGGTACCATGAAGGGCGGACACGGCAGCGCCACGCAGGATTTCGTGCACTACGCCTTCTACAAGTGCCGGCCGGAGTGGCGGTTTCTGCCCGACGGGCAAAAGGAAGCGGGTCGCGCGCAGTTTCTGGACGCGGTCGAGCGGTTCAGAGACGCGGTGATGATGGAGACCTACTCGACGCTGGGGCTCCGCACCGACGCCGACTTCCTGATCTGGAAGGTCTCCCCGGAGCTCCCGCCGATCCAGCAGATGGCCGAAGCCCTGAACCAGACCGGGCTGGGCCGGTACCTCGATCTCCGGCACTCGCTCCTGGCGCTGACGAGAAAATCGATCTACACACGGGAAGAACCGCTGGAAGGCGGCTTCAAGGTCGATCCCGGCGAGGGCACCTACCTCTTCGTCTACCCGTTCGTGAAGACGCGGGAATGGTACGCGCTCCCCCTGGATGCCCGCCGGCGCATGATGGCCGACCACATCCGGGTCGGGCACGAGTATCCCGATGTGCAGCTCCACACCGCGTACTCATTCGGGCTCGACGACCAGGAGTTCGTCGTCTCGTTTCTCACCGACAACCCGAAGCGCTTTCAGGAGCTGGTGATGAAACTCCGGGAGACCGAGGCCAGCCGCTACACGCTGCGCGACATCCCGATCTTCACGTGTGTCAAGCGCCCGCTTGCGGAGATCGTGCGGTCACTCGGCTAACCGCCAACTGGGACGCCATCATCGTCGTCCACGCCAGGAAGCCGTCGACCATGGTGAGCGCTTCGTCCTCGACCTCGTCGGGATCGAGATCGGACTGCTGGGCGTGACCGAGGAGATCCCCGATCCCATTGCAGAAGGTCCCGATGTCCTCGAGCAGTTCGGACGCGACGCGGCGGGCGCCGGATCCGATCGTCTGCGACTGGGCCCGCACGGACCGGGACCGCAGGCGCGCGCTCTGGGCGGCGGACCACTCGACGAGATCCTCCAGCGCGTAGACCGCTTCGCCCGGGCCGCGCTCCGTGACCAGGGCGACGAACCCCTGACAACCCCGCCAGACCTGCCGGATCAGGGCGGCCAGGAACCTCTTCTCGTACGCGGTCAATGCGTTGGTCTGCTTCAACTCGTTCGCCTCACGCCGGTTCCCATGAAGTGCCGTGCTCGTGCCGCGCGCTTGTGGTTCGACGGGAGCGGGAGCGCCTCCTCCGGCCCATGACCAAAATGGGACAAAAAAGCGGCCTGGCGGATCTGCTGCGCGGCGTCGGGGAAGCCGCGGCCGTTCCCTTTGCCCCCGCCGCCTTTCAGGTGGCCGCGCTCGCCGCGCTCGAGCGGGGGGACGTGCTCGTGTCCGCGCCCACCGGAAGCGGCAAGACGTGGATCGCTGAGCAGGAGATCGCGCGGCTGCTCCAAAGCACGCGCACGGGGGCCCATGGCAGGGGCGGTAGGGCGGACGGCGGCGCGTCGGGCAGCGGCATCGCGGGAGCCCCCACGCGCATCTGGTACACGGCGCCGCTCAAGGCGCTCTCGAATCAGAAGTTCCGGCGGTTCCAGGGACTGTACGGCGCGGATGCCGTCGGGCTGCTCACGGGAGAGCGCCGCGTCAACCCCCGCGCCCCGGTGCTGGTCGCGACCACGGAGATCCTCCGCAACGCCTTCTACGATCCCGCGGGCTCCGCCCCGTCCCCCGACGTCATCGTGCTCGACGAGGCGCATTACCTCGCCGATCCCGAGCGCGGCACGGCCTGGGAGGAGATCCTCCTCCTCGCCCCGCGGGAGACCCGCCTGCTGATGCTGTCGGCCACGATCCCCAATGCGGACGAACTCGCGGCGTGGCTCGGCGAAGTGCGCGGTCACACACCGGAGGTGATCACGCTCGAGACGCGGCCGGTCCCCCTGCAGTTCCTGCTCGCCGACGGCGTTGGGCGGCTGCTGCCTCCCGATCCCAACGCCGTGGCCTCGCGCCCGCGCCACGGACGGTGGCTGCGCACCGCGGCGGATGCGCTCGAGCAGCGTCGCCTCACGCCGGCCATCCTGTTCTTCCCCAGCCGGCGCGAGTGCGACGAGGCGGCGCGCCTGCTGGGAGGCCAGCCGGCGCCGGATGAAGCGCGCAGGGCCGAGCGCCTCCAGGAGTGGATCACGCAGGTCCCCCGGCTCGCCCAGCACCCGATGCTGCCCGCGCTCCGGCGCGGCGGGGTCGCGCCCCACCACGCCGGTCACCTGACGGCGTGGCGGATGTGCGTGGAAGACCTGCTCGAGGCCGGGCTCGTCCGGATGGTCTGCGCGACAACCACGCTGGCCGCGGGTTTGGACGTCCCGGCCCGCACCGTGCTCCTCTCCACCCTGTACCGCAACGGGCCGGCGGGCCCGGAATCGCTCACCCCCACGGAGTTCCATCAGATGACCGGGCGGGCGGGCCGGCGGGGACGCGACACCCTCGGCATCGCCGTCATCGCCGTCGAGTCGCCGTCCGAGGCCGACGAGGGGATGGCGCTCGCCGGCGCCGCTCCCGACCCCGTGGTCTCCGCATTCGCGCCCTCGGACGCGCAGGTCTTAAACCTGCTGGCCCGGGGGACGATGCGGGATGCGGAAGCGCTGCTGCGGAGGTCCTTCACCGCATTCCAGCGGCGCTCCCGGATCGCGGACCTGCGGACGCGCCTCGATGCCCTCCCCGCGGACCCGCTCACGAACCGGCCGTGCGGCGACCGCGCGGCGACCCGCGCCCGTTTCGAACATCTGCTCCGAAGGCTGCGGCGGGCGCGGCGCAAGAAATCCGAAGCCGCCCCCGAGGTGGCCGAGATGGGGCGCGCGGTCGTGGAGATGCCCTGCACCGGCTGCCCGATCGTCGAGCGGTGTCTGGCGACCCTCAAGGATCTGCGCGTGGTCGAGCGGAAGCGGCGGCGGCTGGAAGGCGAGGTGGCGCGCCTCGAGGATCAGGAGGTCCAGGTCTTCCGGCGCCGCGCCGGGATCCTGCGCGACCTCGGCTACCTGGACGGCGACTTCCGGCTCACGCCCCGGGGGCGGCTCGCCGCACGGATCCGGCATCCGCGGATGCTCATCCTCGCCGAGGCGGTCAGATCGAGGATCCTTCCAACCGATTCACCGGCGCTCGCCGCCGTGGCCGGCGCCCTCGGCACCGAGCGCATCGGGCCGCCGCCGCGGGCCGGAATGGGACGCGCGGGGGGATTCCGCTCCGGGTACCGCCCAGGGATGCGCGACCACGACATGCGGCACCGCGGGGGATACCCGCTGCGGTCAACGGACCGTGGGTGGGCGGAACCAACGGCGGGAGCGGCCTTCCATCAGGTCCGCAAGGCGATCCTCGGCCTGCGCGGCATCGTCGCGGCCGTCAATGCGCGTCTGCACGCGGCGGGCCTCCCCGAAGATCCGGTCGAGCGGGAGTTTGTGCCGGCGGGCGGGGGGCCGCCCGGAGCGATGCAGCGCGCGGCCGTTGTCGGCGAGTGGGCCGCCGGCCGGCCGTGGGAGGAGGTCACCGCCCGGCATCGCATCCCCGAGGGCGATCTCCAGCGGCTGATCTGGCAGGCCGCGGAGGTTCTCGCCCAACTCGAGGATCTGCCCGAAGGCCCGCTCCCGGGCGCGGCGGGGACCGCGCGGGACATCATCCTCCGGTCGCCGGTGCTGTGAGCATGCCCGCCGCTACCGGCCCGCTCGCCGATCTGACCGTCCTGGACCTCTCCACGATCGTCTCAGGAGGGACCGCCACGTCCATGCTCGCCGACCTGGGAGCGGAGGTCATCAAAATCGAGCATCCGAAGGGGGGCGACCCCCTGCGGTCGTGGGGCCCGTTCATCTCCGGCCAGTCCATCTGGTGGAAAGTCGTCTCGCGGAACAAAAAGTCGATCACGCTGAATCTCAGCGAGGCCCGCGGCCAGCAGATCCTGTCTGATCTCGTCGGGCGCGCCGACGTCCTGGTGGAGAACTTCCGGCCGGGGACGCTGGAGCGGTGGGGGCTGGCTCCAGAAGGCCTGCTGGAGCGCAACCCGCGTCTGGTCGTCCTGCGGATCTCGGGGTTCGGCCAGACCGGGCCGTACCGGCACCGCCCGGGGTTCGGCACGGTGGCCGAGGCCATGAGCGGTCTCGTCGCGATCACCGGATTCCCCGACTCTCCACCGCTCGTGCCGGCCATCCCCCTGGCCGATGAAGTGGCGGGCCTAACGGGCGCTCTCGCGGTGATGACGGCCATCCATCACCGCGCCGCGTCGGGCCGCGGCCAGGTGATCGATGTCAGCCTCTACGAGCCCCTCTTCCGGCTCCTCGTCCCGTATGTCACGCAGTACACGTCCCTCGGGATCCTCGCGCAGCGGGTGGGAAATGAATTCCCGGACGCCGCGCCCCGCAACCTCTACCGCGCCGCCGGCGGCGCGTGGATCGCGGTATCGGCCACCAGCCAGCGCGTCTTCGAGCGGCTGGCGGCGGCGATCGGCAGGCCGGACCTGCCGGCCGATCCCCGGTTTTCCGACAACGCGGCGAGGGTCGCCCATCGCCGGGAATTGGACACCATCATCGGCGAGTGGATGGCCGGCCGGAGCCAGGGGGAGATCCTGGCGCGCCTCGGGGAGAGCGGCGCGGTGGCCGGTCCCGTGTACGACGTGCCGCGGATCCTCGAGGACCCGCAGTACGCCGCCCGCGAAGACGTGATCACGGTCAACGATCCGGAGCTCGGCGAGATCCGAATGGTGGGCGTGGTCCCGAAGTTCTCGGGGACGCCCGGCGCGGTCACGCACCCCGGCCCGAGGCTCGGGGAGCACAACCGGGAGATCTACCGCGGCTGGCTCGGGCTCGACGACGACGCGCTCGCCCGGCTCGCCAAGGAAGGGGTGCTCTGAAATGGCCGAGCGGCGCCCTCCGCGATCGAGGCCGTCCGGGGCGGCAGGGCGGCGCAAGACGCGGCAGCGATCACGTGGTACAGCGATACGGACGCTCGATGCCGCCGCGATCACTCGGGCGGTCCGCGACCTCTGCATCACGGTCAACCACCGGATGGGCGCGGACATGCTGGCCGCCTTGGAGCGCGCCCGCGCGATCGAGGAATCCGAGATCGGGCGCTCGGTCCTCGACCGGCTGCTCGAGAACGCCCGCGTTGCCCGCGAGAAGTGGTTCCCGATCTGCCAGGATACCGGCAGCGCGGTGATCTTCGCCGACCTCGGCCAGGACCTGCACGTGACAAACGGGACGCTCGAGGACGCGATCAACGAGGGCGTCCGGCAGGGATACCGGGAGGGATACCTCCGCGCGTCGATCGTCCGCGGACCCCTCGACCGGGTGAACACCCAGGACAACACTCCGGCAATCATCTACTACCGCATCGTCCCGGGAGACCGCCTCGACCTGGCGATGCTCGCGAAGGGCGCCGGCTGCGACAACATGAGCCGGCTCGCGATGCTCACCCCCTCCGACGGCTTCGAGGGCGCAGCGGAATTCGTGACCCGCTCGATCGCCGAAGCAGGGCCGAACCCGAGCCCCCCGCTCATCGTCGGCGTGGGGATGGGCGGGACGTTCGAGCAGGCGGCGCTCCTAAGCAAGCGCGCGCTCCTCCGGCCTGTGGGCCAGCCCCACCCCGACCCGCGGCTCGCCGAGGTCGAAGCCGACCTCCTCCGCCGGATCAACGACCTCGGCATCGGCCCGGCCGGATTCGGGGGACGGGTAACCGCGCTCGCGGTGCACGTCGAGAGCCATCCCACCCACATCGCCAGCCTCCCGGTCGCGGTGAACCTCGACTGCCACTCCCACCGCGCGGGACGCATCGTCCTGTGATCCCATCCCGTGTG
>VBAN01000388.1:0-2848 GCA_005882445.1 Candidatus Segetimicrobium genomatis
CACGCATCGCTGAATTAGACGGCGGCCGAGGGGGGAATATGGATCGAGTCGCAGCGATCATTCCGGCGTTCAACGAAGAACGGACGATCGGCGACGTCGTCGGCGCCGTAAGACGGTGCCCGTTGGTAGACGATGTGATCGTGGTCAGCGACGGTTCCCGCGACGCGACCGGATGGGCGGCCCGGCAGCACGGAGCCCGGGTCATCGAGTTGTTCGAGAATCTGGGCAAGGGCGGAGCGATCGCCGCCGGGCTGGGAGCCACGAGCGCGCAGTTCATTCTCCTTCTCGACGGCGACCTCGTCGGGCTGACCACGCAGCACGTTGAAGACCTCCTCAGGCCGGTGCTCGCCGGAACCGCAGCGGTCAGCATCGGCCGGATCAAGCGCGACTTCATCCAAGCCCTGTTCCCGAACTTCTCGGGCCAGCGCGCCCTTCGCCGCGAGGTCCTCGAAGCGATCCCCCACCTCGAGAACACCGGGTTCGGCGTCGAGGCCGTCCTGAGCCGGCACCTGAAGTGGTCAGGCCTCCACGCCTGCACGGTCTCGCTGGGCCACCTCACCCACGTCCCGAAGCAGGAAAAGCACGGACTCCTCCGCGGCTATGTGGCGAAGTGCAAAGCAACCTGGCAGATTGCCAAATGGAGCGGCCGCTACGGCCGCGCCAAGGCCTGATTTCGCTTCACCGCGCGACCACCTGCACGCGGTCCCCCAGTCTCGGCACCGTCTCGGATCGGTCCGGTTCGGCGCAGTAGTCCAGATCCTCCGGGAGACCGATCGCGATGACGTTCTGCCCCGCCCGGGTCCGGCGGAAGAGCGCCGCCGGTTGTGCGGTGCCCCGGTAAAGTTCCAGCGCCGCCATCGCGGCATCGGTGAGGTCAACGCTCCCGGCGCCCTCGCGGCCCGACAGCGCCGCGGCGACGATGGCGCCGGCGGTGTAGGCATCGTCAAGGCTGAACCGCCCCTCCCGGCCCGCGCACACCACGGAGAGCCCAACCCCGTCCCGGGCAGCGGACAGGGCCTCCCGGGCGACCGCCGAGCGGTTGCGAAGGCAGCCGAGCAAAACCAGGGAGGCCTCCCGCGCCATATGCATCGCCCGGGTACCATTCGTGGTCGCAAACACAACGCGGCGGCCGGCCAGGGCGGCGGCCGCGAAGGCCACGGGGCTGTTGCCAAAGTCGAACCCCGCCGGGGCGCGACCGCCCTGCTCCCCCGCCAGCAGCACGTCCGGGTGGGCCCGCTGGTATCGCCGGGCCGCCTCAATGGAGGGGGCGATCAGAACCTCGGCGCACCCCCGCTCCAGCATGACCAGCAGCGATGTCGTGGCGCGGAGGACGTCGACGACCACAACGGTTCGACCGCGGAGCGGCCCGGTCTCATCGGGGAGGAACGCCACATGCAACTCCACGGCCCCTAGAATTTCCTATAATAGGGGGCTTCGGCCAGCGCCTCGGCCAGCCGGGCCCGCAGTCCCTCGGCCACGGCCTTGGGAGACCCGTTCTCGTACGCAGCGTCCTCCGGGGTGACTTCGAACAACTCCGTCTGGCCGCCGATGACCGTCCACCGGCCCGGAGAAATCACATCGCGAACATCGTACGGCGCGGGGTCGGTGTTGAAGAACGCATTGAGCCTGGCCGCCAGCCCCTGGGCGCGGCGGGAGGGGCCGTCGCCCGCCACGGTGGCGCCCAGGCGGATGATCGGCCGCCCGTCCACCAGCACCGTGACCGGCTGCCCGTCCGACCCGTCCGGCGGATCGAGCGTGATCTTGAGGTACCCCTCCGGGATCCGGCGCACGATGGGAAAGCCCCGCGCGACCAGATCGTCGCGGATATAGGCGACCCGCTCGTCCGGGACGGGGTGGTCCTGGTACAGCGGGCCCAGATCCGGGCGGCCGGTCAGCTTATCCGCCTGGGCAAGGTGCTCCATCAGCGTGAGCATCGCGACGGGAGAGTAGCTCGTCTTCGTCAGGTAGGAGATGCCCGTGAGATCGGCCTCTTTCTCCAGATCGCGCTGGTAGTTCGCCATCGCCCCCTGAGTGGCGAGCGAGACGCCAACGATAGGCGCCGCTGAACGGGCGAGCACCGACAGCGCCGCCGCAATGACGAGCGCCGGCGCCATGCGGCTTTCCCGGGCCTGCTGAATATAGTAATGCCGGTGGGCGACGTGGGTCAGCTCGTGCGCCAGCACCGCCGCCAGCTCGTGGTCCGAGCGCACAAACTTCATCATGCCTCGGGTGACGTAAACCCGTCCGCCCGGGACGCCCAAGGCGTTCACCCCGGGGATGTCGATGACCCGAAAATGATACGTCAGATCCTGGCGGTCCACGACCGGGACGAGCGCGTCCCCCACGCGCGCGAGCCGGTCGACCATGGCCGGATCGGTGACGACCCTGTAGTGGGACTCGATCTCCTTGGCGATCTGCGCGCCGAGCCGGATCTCGTCGGCGGTCTCATCTGCGCTGACGGCGGGGGGACTGCGAAGGAGTCCGCAGATCGCGATCCCGATGAAGGCAGCGCCCACCCTGCGAATCGGTCCAGAAGTCCTGTGAGATCGGCTCATCGCTCGATTCTCATTATACTCTCCCCCGATCGGGATCCGCCACGGACTCACTTATAGCGTCAACAGCGGCGAGCGGGTCATCTCCACCGGGCCGCAAGGACGCTCAGGATCGCCGCGAGCAGGAAGCCGCCGGGGAGATACCGCTGCGCCGCGGGCGGCGTGCCGCGGTGTGCCGACGGCGACACGGCGACAAAGACCCCCAGATCGTTCGAAGGGCCGAGCACCTGCTGGCTTCCATCGAAGCGCGTCGTGTGGAGCGCCTGCCACCCGGCGTCTTGAGCCCGGAGCAGGAG
>VBAN01000388.1:3046-14523 GCA_005882445.1 Candidatus Segetimicrobium genomatis
CTCCTGTCGCGACCTCGGCGGCGGGCGATCCCTGAGGGCCCAGCACGAGTGTGTCCGCGCCAGGCTGGGCAGGTTGATTGTCGTTGGCCCGTTCCGGCGGGGGAGTGACCCATCGGTACGGCGGGAGGGGGACCAACCCGTCGTAGAGCAATCGGACGGCGGGAGGCCACGAGAACGCGACCACGCCGAGATAGACGGCACCAATCACGAGCCCCCACGCGAGGGCTCGATGAGGCCCGGGGCGTGGATCACCGTCCCGCCGGACGCTCCGGCGTTCCATCAACGGAGAAGATTCGTCTGGCATTGTCTGCGATGCGCGAGGCGAGGGCGTCGCCGTCCATCTCCCGCAGCGCGGCCACGACGCGCGCGGTGTGCACCAGGAACGACGGCTCGCACCGGCGTCCCCGCACCGGCGCCGGGGCCAGATATGGGGCATCGGTCTCCAGCAGCAGGTGGCCGATGGGAATGCACGTCGCCACCTCCCGCAGCGCGCCGGCATTCGCGAAGGTCACCGGACCGGCGAGCGAAAGCATCCACCCGGCCGCCGCGCAGCGCAGCGCCCGTTCGGGCGTCCCGGTGAAGCAGTGCAGGACAACCTTGGTGGCGCCCTCATCTTCCAGGATCCGGTCCACATCGGCGTGCGCGTCCCGATCATGCACCACCAGCGGGAGGTCCGCCTCTCGCGCCATCCGGATCTGGGCGCGGAAGGCGTCGATCTGCCGCCGGCGCTCGACCCCCTCCCGATAGTAATCGAGTCCGACCTCGCCGACCGCCAGGACGCGGGGGCGGCGGGCCAGCGCCGCGAGCGCGTCCAACCCGCCGGGCGTGGCATCCTCGGCGGCCGAGGGGTGGATCCCGACCGCGGCCCGCACGTTCGGATACTGCTCAGCCAGCGCCACGGCGCGCCGGCTCCCCTCCACGGACGTTCCCGCGGACACCATCAACCCCACGCCGGCCGCGACGGCTCGAGCGATCACCGCCTCGCGGTCGGCATCAAACTCGGGGGCGTCCAGATGCAGATGCGCGTCCACCCACATGCCCAGGTCGGGTTCTCCGCGCTGGGGACGTCTCCTCCGGTCGCCGCTTCGGCGTCAGATCACAACCAGGTCCACCGGAATGTTACATTGAAAGAGCGACGCATTACGCCGACTGCGGCGCTCCCGCACGCACGGCTCGAAGAATCGCTAAGCCGCCGAGGGCGACGATCGCGCCCCCAACAGCCCAGAAGGTCGACCCGGTCATGAAACTTCCGGGGAGGATGCGAATTCCTTGAAGAAACCAGATCGCGCCGACGATCATCATCGCTCCGCCGAGTATCGCCAAGAAGACTCTCATATCATCCTCCTCCCTGTGACTATGCCGCCAATAAACCAAACCCTCTACACCATCCTTTTGCTTCCATCGACGATCAATTTGCTTGTGAGGAGTCATGGAAGACGGCGGGGGCCTCCACGGCCAAACGACTTGGGGAAGCGCAGCGGTTCGAAGAGCGTTGAGCCATCCGAGGCCAGCATGGGATTCGGCCCGCGCAAAGGGCCGGAAAGTCAGGGGGGCGTCTTCGGCGCATGTCACAGAGCAGGAGGGACGAGAGGAAAACGCGGCGGTGGACCCGGATCGGGACGGCGTGGTATTGGATCGCCGGCGCAGTTGCGCTGGCAGGGATTTTGGCCGCCCGGGTTCTGCCTCACCGATCGGCCGCCAGTACTGAGTTTCCCTTTCCCTGCCTGGCGCACGAAACGTTGGCCTTACATGTCCATCCGTACCTCCGGATCATGATTGAAGGTAAGCCGGTGGAGATCCCCTCTGCCATTGGTATCCGAAACCCCCAGGTTGATCGTGGGCTTGCGGTTGGAGGGTCGTGCTTCGAACCCCTGCACACCCACGACAACTCGGGGATCATCCACATCGAGGGTCCGGATCCGAATCGCCGGTATACGCTCGGCGATTTCTTTGCCGTATGGTATGCGACCTCCCCCACGATCGAGATCGGCGGCAAGCCCTTTCCAGTCAACTTCGCGCCGGGTGAGATTCTTGGCCATAAAGCCGACGCGGCGCATCACGTCCGCCTGCTGGTCGACGGCACACCATCGTCACAGGGCCCGTCGGTGGTGCTGAATGGCTTGGATTACTGCGGCGCCCAGAGCGCCTCGCCGCCCTGTGTTCCCACCGCGGTCGGCGACCCGATTCCGCCTGCGATCCTCAAGCAATACGGAACAGGACACACCATCGTCGTCGAATTCCAATGAGCTGACGCCGCCGCTGGCCGCGTCCTCACCCTGTGCCACAATCGACACGACTCCCTCGAGCAAGCGGTGACCCGTAATGACCAGAATGGCTGCACGCGGAGGGAACCAGGAGACCGTCACCCGGCTGCTCGCGGCGTGGCGCGGTGAGGTCGAGGCCCGCGCGATCTACGAAGCGCTGGCGGCGCGCGAGCCCGACCGGGAGCGCGCGGCGATCCTGCTCCGGATGGCAGCCGGCGAGGGCGGCCATCGCGCGCGGATCGAGGCTCGCCTCGGCGAGATTGGCGTTCCGACGCCCGATCCGGCCTCCGTGCGGCTGACGCTGTGGACGCGGCTGCAACTACGGTTCGCGCCGGCCGAGAAAGTCCTCGCGTGGCGTGAGGCCATGGAGGATCGGGAAACCGACGACACGTACTCGCGCCCCACCGGCGATCCGAAGACGGATGCCCTGTTCGGGGAGCTCCGCAAAGACGAGCGATCACACGCCCTCGCGGTCGAAGATATGCGGGCGGCCGCGCCCCCGGCGGTACCCGGCGAGGACCCGCAAGGCCGGCTGAGGCGCATCCTCGGTCGGGAGACCTGGCACAAAACCGGCTCGAGCTGGATCTCAGGGGCCGTGTACGGCGCCAACGATGGGCTCGCCGCCGTCTTCGGGATCGTCGCGGGGGTTTCGGGGGCCACCGGGGGATCCAGCTTCGTGTTGACGGCGGGGCTGGCCGGCGCGATCGCATCGGCGTTATCCATGGCCGTCGGCGCGTACCTCGCGGAGCGATCGACGTCGGAGGTCGCCGCCGCCAATATCGCCGGCGAGCGCAAGGAGCTCGAGGAGCGCCCCGAAGAGGAAAAGGAAGAACTGTCGCTCTTCTACCAGCTCAAGGGGCTCGGCAAAGCCCAGGCCGACGAACTCGCGGTCCGGCTGGGCAGCCACCCCGACGCCATGTTGCAGGCGCTCGTCACCGAAGAACTCGGCGGCGTGAGCGCAGGGGGAAACCCCGGCCAGGCCGCGGTCGCCGCGGGCCTCAGCACCGGGATCGGCGCGATGATCCCGGTGCTGCCGTTCTTTTGGATCGGCGGGACCGCGGGCGTGATCTGGGCCGCAATCGTCTCCCTCGTCGCGCACTTCATCGTCGGGGCAGCCAAGTCCCTGTTCACGCTGCGCAGCTGGTGGTCTTCGGGACTGGAGATGACGATCGCCGGCGTCATCGTGGGGGGCGCGACCTACGTCCTCGGGCTCTTATTCAAGGGCGCGGGTTAGACCTCGTCTCAACCGGCGTCACGCGGTCGGCGGCCGAACGGCAACCCCGCCGGCCGGTCTCGGCGCCGGACGGCGGGCCGGAGACATCTTGGGCTCGTTTGGGGCCGCAACGGCGATGGGGCGGGGCGTGCGGCGGCGGAGCGGAAACGGAGGAGGCGAGACCGTCAACCCGCGGACCGCGAAGTAGCGGGCCTGCCACAGGGCCAGCGGCGGGGACGCTCCCGCCAGCGCGATCACCGCGCCGTCCGGAATGCGTGTGAGCTCCTCGGGCGGCATGAGGGGACGCACGTAAGGGTAGACGGTCGTGCTGCGGTCCCGGCCCCGGGTCGTCACCGAAATCGCCGGCACTGTGGTCCGACCGAGCCAGGCGCTGATCATGCGCGCGGTCTCCAGATCTCCCGCGCGGAACAGCAGCTTCGTCTCGGTGTTCCCGAGCAGCGTGCGGGCCTCGGCCGGCCCGTAGATCTCCTCGATCTGGCTCAACACCTGCACGCCGAGCAGGACGCTGATGCCCCGTTCCCGCAGGGTGGGGAGCGTCTCGCTCAACCCGGGGAGATACCCGAACTGCCGGAATTCAGCGAGGTAGACCCGCACCGGGCAGCGGAGGCCCTCGCGGTTGGACTGCTCAACCAGTTCGTCGAGGATATCGCCGATCCGGCCGAGGTCGAAGTGGTGCGATGTCACCTCCCCCACCAGCGGATCCGCCCACGGCGACAGGCGCTCCAGCACACCGGTCACGGCAGCCTCCTGCACCCGGCGTTCGCGCGCCGAAAAGATCCCGTGGCGCTCCCGCACCTCGGCGACCCGGCTGGACCGGAGCACCTCGCGCACGAGCGCGGGCCCGCCCATCGCCAACCGGTATACTGCGCCGATGGTGTGTCCGCCGGCCGGCCGGTCCTGCTGCACGTGGAGGAACAACAGCGCGGCGAGATCGCAGGTCGCCGCCGCGTACACCCGCGCGTCACCCGACAGGCCGCGGGGCGTGGTGTTCTGCACGAGGAGCGCGGCCTTCCGCTGCGCCGCGCCGATCGAATCGATGCGCGCCAGAGGATTGTACCCGATGGATTCCTCGAAGAACGGGCAGAAGAGGCGGGCCCGGGAACCGTAGCGCCCGGCCGTCACGTTCCAGAGCGATCGCGGCCCGGCCTTCACGTCCAGAACCACGACGCTCTCCCGCCCGGGGTCCCGAAGGAGGAGGTTGGGGGCGATGGCGCCGGCGGTTTTCCCGCTTCTTGACGGCCCCACTACCATGACGTGCCCGGAGAGCCGTTCTTCGGTCAGGTACAGCGGGCTCCGCGACTCGCCCCAGAGGCCGAGAAGGAAGGGCCCCGGGGCCATCAATGGGCCGGCCTCCGCCCGTCCCGCCCACCGCGCCCCCATCAACGGACTGTAGACCCGCGCGCGGGTGTCGATGCGGCCGAGGACCGAGACGAGCGCCGCCGCGCAGGCAAGATCGACCCAGAATATCGGGCGCGGGTGGAACAGCACCATGCCGCCGAGCGCGATGCCGAGACCCGCGGCCACACCGATCTGTCTCCGGCTCATTGAGATCCCTCCTCTCGTGTCTCTCGCTCATCCACCGGCAGAACACCGCCCTTGTATGGAGGGACGATCCCTCCGGTGAGCCCGGGCAGGTCCGCGGGGCGGACGACGGTGTCGGGGCCCACCGAGGCGGCCAGGCCCGCGGCCACCTCCGCGGCCGTCCCCGCCCATATCCGTTCCAGACCGCAGCGGATCGCCAGTTGCGCGGCGCAGGCTGCGCGCGCGGAATCCTTGCAGGCAAACATCACCCAACTCGACGCCCGGATCCCCCAGACCGGCTCGTCGCGTCGGAGGTTCGCGATGTCGTGGAAGAGGCGGTAGCGGGCGAACTTTGCCGACAACTGAAGCGGCGCCATCGTGCCCTGATCGAGCTCGAGGCAGTACATCCAGACGCTGCCCTCGGGTGTCTCCACCAGGATCAGGCCATCGGGCACCAGGCGGGTGTCTTCCAGGTCGACCTGGGCGTGGTGGCTGCCGAGCCACCGGAAGGCACCCAGCCGGCCCGCCCGGTGCTGCGCGCACAGGTCACAGAAAACCTGGTTGGTCGCGATGAGATGCTCGATCTGGAGCGCGGCCACGGCGCTGGCGCGCGGCGGCGCCGCCTGAGGCGCGCCCTGCTCGGCCGCCGCGACCGCTTCCGCCGCGGTCCTGCCGGCCGGCGACAACCCCCAGAATGCCCGCCGATCTTCAAATGTCCGGTGCGCGAGGAAGGTCAGGATCCCGCGCTTTTTCAAGAGCGACAGGCGGTGCCTGGTGGTTTCCACGGACGCGGACGGGTAGCAGACCTGCTGGATCTGCGCCGCCGTCAGATAACGCACCTCCCCGAGCACTTCAATCAGCGCGCGATCGCGCGGGGTCAGCCGCATCACCGCCGCCGCGGGGTCCTTCGCCATCTCGATCATCCCCTTTCTTCCAATAGAATGGCCGCGACCGCATCGCGGCCGCGGCCGGTGGTGCCTCCGGCTTGTTCCCCTATCGGACGGATCCTAGGGGCAACTGTGTAAATCCCGTGGGCGAAAACTCAGACGGGCCAGGGGAGAAGCCACCAGCCGTGGGGCGTGGGGACATCCGGCTGGCGTCGCGTCGCGGGCAAGACGCCCGGGACTATGACATGTTCACGCCGCAGACTGCGGGGGACACTCTCCTATCGAACCGGGCGGTTGTCCGACCGCAGGGACGAGGGGGCGCGGCAACGCCCGACGCTTCGGAGGGGGTGTGAAGCGTCCACCACGTGGGTGCCTCGTCCGTGCGAGTCGGCCGCCGGGATTATGAGTGACCTCTGTTCCACTCCTCACTTCGATTGGCTTCCTCCGGTGAGGCCTCGGCGTCCTCGATCACCTCGGGTTGCCCATCGGCGGGCGCCGCCTCAGCCGTGCCTTCGGGGACGGCCTCGGGGACGGCCTCGCCCTCGGCCCGGCGGCTGTCCAGAAACCAGACGCGATCCCCCACCACCTCGGTGACGCGCCGGCGCGCGCCGTCCGAGGCCTCGTACGCCCGGCTCTGCAGCCGGCCTTCCACCGCCACGAGACGGCCGCGCGCGCAGTACTGCCCCACCTGCTCTGCGAGTTTCCGCCAGGCGACGCACTTGATGAAGTCGGCTTCGCGATCCCCCGCGGCATTCTTGAAGTCCCGATCAACCGCGAGCGTGAACTGAGCCATCGGGTGCCCGTTGGACACGTAGCGCAACTCCGGATCCCGGGTGAGACGCCCGATCAACTGAATACGGTTCAACACCTGTCACCCCCATCGTGTGGCATCCTTGCCTGTCGTGGAACATTGCTGTCCATGCCGTCAAGGCTCCGCAGTGGGTCGCCCGACGCAGCCCCGTCGCCGCCAGCGGCCTGCGACCGGCTGTCGTTCCTGCTTTTCATATATCTTAGCAGTGATATATCTATATGTCAAGATATCTACCATATAATAGGGGCTGAGCCCCGCCGCCCTGCACACGCCTCGATTCCGGGCGGCAGGGAGTCACCGGACGGATCTGCAATCACTCCAACGCCTCTAAGGCGGAGGAGGGCATCGCGGCCGATGAGAGTGCTGGTCCTGGGCGGCGGGATCGCAGGAATCACGACGGCCTATTACCTGGCCAAGGATGGCTGCGAGGTGACCGTGGTTGAGGCGAACCAGGAACTCGGACAGGAAGCGACCGCGAGCAATGCGGGCATCCTGGCCACCGGCCATTCGTTCTCCTGGGCTTCTCCCCGGGCGCCGCGGCAGCTGTTTCGGTCGCTGTTCGGTCAGGAGACCGCCATTCGGGTCAAACTCCGGCCGGACCCCCGGCTGTACACGTGGGGGCTGAGGTTTCTCCGCGAGTGTACGGCTGAGCGCTCACGACGCAGCACGCTGGTCAAGCTCCGCCTGTGCCAGTACAGTCAGGGATTGTTGACCGAGCTCGTGCGCGGCGAGAGGATCGAGTATCATGCGATCCGGCAGGGAGCGCTCTACGTGTACCGCGACCCGGTCGAGTTGGAGCTCGGCGCCAAGAAAATGGCGCTGATGGCGGAGCACGGTCAGCGCCAGGAGATCCTGGATGCGAACGGCGTCGCGAAGCTCGATCCCGCCTTCGAGCCGGTAAAGGACAAGATCGCCGGGGCCGTCCGGGACATCGGAGATTCCAGCGGCGACGCGAGACTCTTTACGCACAGCCTGGAGCGGACCTGCCGGGAAAAGTTTGGCCTGAGCGTTCAGTCCGGGACGCGGGTCGCGGCGCTGCGCTCCGAGCGCGGCCGGGTGACCGGCGCCGTCACGGATCGCGGCGTCCTGACGGCCGACGCCTATGTGCTGGCCCTTGGGGTCCAGAGCCCGATCGTAGCCCGAACGGTGGGAGTCCGGCTCTTCATCTATCCGGCCAAGGGCTACTCGTCCACCTTTCCCTTGAAGAAGGGGGGGCTCGCGCCCACGGTCCCCGGGGTGGATGAAGCCTGGCTGGTCGCATGGTCCCGGCAGGGCGACCGGCTCCGGATGACGTCGACCGCTGAATTCGCCGGATACGATTGGCGGTGGACGCCTCGGGACTTCAACAATATCAAGCGGTTCGCGCGCGACATCTTTCCCGAAGCGATCGAAGAAGCGGAAGGCCGGTATCAGGCCTGTCTCCGGCCGATGACCCCGGACGGCGCGCCCATCCTGGGGGCCGGCCGGCATCCCAATCTGTTTTTCAACACCGGCCACGGGCACATGGGATGGACGATGGCCTGCGGGTCCGGCCGCGCCGTGGCTGATCTGGTGATGGGCCGGCGGCCGGGCCTCGATCTCGCGGGACTCGGCCCCCGGGCGTCTGCCGGAGGCATGTAACGCGGCGCCGGCGCGCCCGGGCTACAGGAGCGCGGAGGCGACCTTGCGCATCCCCCGGACGATATCGAACTCGTCGCGCTCCGTCATGAGCGGGTGAAGATCGATCTGCAGCGCGCGCCGCAGAAGGTCGTCCGTCTGGGGGAACATGCCCTTCTCGAGGCGCGCGTGCCCCTTGTAGTAGGGGCACTCCCACGCGCAGTGACGCTCCGCGAACATCCGCCGCTCGATGATCTGGTCGAAGTGATAGTACACGTGCTGGCCGCTGTTCCAGGCCACCTCCGTGCGAATCCCCTCGGCGGCCAGCGCCTTGCTGAACGCGCTCGCCTGCTCGTCGGTCGGCAGGAAGAACATCAGCGTGGCCCCCGTGTCCCCCTCCGGATCGGGCAGCCGCCGGATCGTCACGCCGGGCAGCCCCCGCATGCCATCGAGGACCGCCGCCTTGTGCGCGCGCATCCGCTCAATGATCCACTCCATCCGGCCGAGCTGCACCAGCCCGATCGCGCCGGTGATCTCGTTCATCCGGAAGTTGATCCCGATCATCAGCGGGTTGCCGGCAGGGATCGTCTCGTCCAGCTCCTCCATGCGGACCGACCCCTGGCCGTGGTACCGGACGGCGCGCTCCCAGAGCGCGGGGTCGTCCGTGACGAGCATGCCGCCTTCCCCCGTGGTGATGACCTTGTGGTACTGGAGGCTGTAGGCGCCGATGGCGCCGAGGGTCCCCAGGCGGCGCCCCCGGTAGCGCCCGCCGACCGCCTGCGCCGTGTCCTCGACGATGTACAGGTGGTGCTTGGCCGCGGCGTCCAGAATCGGGCCCATATCCGCCCCCGCGCCGCGCATGTGCACGGGGAGGATCGCCTTCGTGCACGGCGTGACCGCCGCCTCGAGCTTTGTGGGATCCATCGTGAGGCTGTCGTCGATGTCCACGAAGACGGGCACCGCGCCGAGGTGCACGACGGCGTTGATCGTGGCCACCCAGGTGTACGTGGGGACGATCACCTCGTCGCCCGGCCCGACCCCCAGCGCCGCGAGCGCGGCCATCAACGCCGCGGTCCCGGACGTGACCCCCACGGCGTGCCGGGCGCCCACGGCCTGCGCGAATGCGCGCTCAAACTGCGCGACCTTGCGCAGCGGCCTCGGGCCGTAGTGGCGGAACAGGCTCTGGCTGTCCAGCACCTCCATGACGGCGGCCTTCTCTTCCTCGCCAATCAGCAAACCGCCCGGGTAGCCGGGCAGGAGCGGTTGGGTGCGAACCGGCGTCCCCCCGTCGATGGCCAGCCGTTCTCCCATGTCCCGTGTCATCGGTGTCCTCCGGTCGTGCCTCGTACGACGAGCTCAGTGGGCAGGATAACCAACCTGGGGTCGACGTCGTCCCCGTGGATGAGATCGAGAAGCATCCGCGCGGCCCGCCGGCCCATCGCCTCCTTCGCGATCCGCACCGTGGTCAGGGGCGGGTTGGTCACCGCGGCCAGATCGATGTCGTCCATCCCGACGACCGAGAGATCCGCGGGAATGGCCAGGCCGCGCTCCCGGGCCGCGGTGGTCACACCCAGTGCCAGCATGTCGGTCACGGCGAAGATGGCGGAGGGCGGATCGGCCAGCGACAGCAGCGCGCCCGCGCCTTCACGCGCGCGCTCCGCATCGATGGGAATGATGATCTCGAGTGCGGGGTCCACCGGGAGACCGGCGTCTGTCAGCGCGCGACGGTATCCGTCGTGCGTTTCGCGCCCGAACGGGTAATCGACGGCGGCGCCCATGAAGCCGATCCGGGTGTGCCCCAGTTCGGCCAGGTGGCGGGTCCCGCTGTAGGCTCCCCCCGTGTTGTCGTTGACGACTGCGGGAACCGGTTTGCCCGGGAGGTGGTTGTCGAGGAGCACGACCGGCATCCCGGTGTCCATCGTCTGCTTCACCCACCGGCCGTCGACGGCGCCCGCGACGAGCACGCCGTCGATCTCGCGGGCGCTCGCCATCTCGACAAACTGGGGCGGCTGCGACGCCGATCGGAGCGGCGGCGTGATCAGCATTCGGTAGCCCGCTTCCTCGAAGACGCCGCCGACCCCGGCCAGGACCGCGCGGTAGAAGAGGTCCGAGAACATCCCGGTCATGTTGGACCCGGGCACCATGGCCGCCGAATTCGAGCGCCCCAGGATGAGGCGGCGGGCGGCGGCGTGCGGCGCGTACCGGAGCCGGCGCGCGACTCGCGCCACGCGCTTACGCGTCTGGTCGCTGATCCTCGCCCGGCCGTTCAGCGCCTGGGACGCCGTCGGCACCGATACGCGCCGCTCCGTCCGTTCACTCGTGTGACACGTCCATATTGTGCCGTCGAATGGCGGCAGTGTCAAATCGATTTGACATCCGCTCCGGCCGGTTGTTAGCATAGGGCGTGTCGCGGCGCGACGTGCGCGGCCCGCGGGCCTCTCCTGCGGGTGCGGCCGGCAAACCGGCAGCATGCGGAGGTGTGTCGCAGTGGCGGCGGGGATCGACCAGGCCGGGCGCGTCGCGGAGCCAGCACGGGAGATCCCGGTGGCGCTGACCACGGACGTGCTCGTGGTGGGCGGCGGCATCGCGGGCGTCATGGCCGCCCTCGCGGCCGGGCGCAGCGGGGCGCCGACGCTGCTCGTCGAGCGCTTCGGATCCCTCGGCGGAACGGGCACCGCCGCGATGATGAACCTCTTCTATGTCCCCTACGCCGCGTCCCGGGGACTCGTCCGCGAGTTGTTCGACCGCCTCATCGCCCGGGGCGGCGCGATCCCGGGTGAGTTTGTCGTCTACGATCCCGAGTTGTACAAGATCACGGCGCTCGAGATGCTGGCGGAAGCCGGCGTCAACGTCCTGCTGCACACGCTCGTGAGCGACGTCATCCTCGACGGGCCGGTGCTGCGCGGCATCGTAGTGGAGAACAAGTCGGGGCGCCAGGCCATCCTCAGCCGCGTGACGATCGATGCCAGCGGCGACGCCGATGTGGCCGCCCGCGCGGGGGCCCCATTCGTCAAGGGTCGCGAGGAGGACGGGAAGATGCGGCCCATGACGCTGATCTTTCGCATGGGGGGCGTCGATGTCGCCCGGCTGGTCGACTACGTGAAGTCGCGTCCGGACGACTTCTCGCCCGATCCCCTGCAATGCATGCTGGACCTCGAACATCA
>VBAN01000073.1:0-8358 GCA_005882445.1 Candidatus Segetimicrobium genomatis
GGCCGTGACCCAGGGACTGGGGTTCATGATCTTCAGCGCGGCCAATTATCTCCGGACCGACATCATCCTGGCGGGCATCCTCGTCATCGGCAGCGTCGCCGTGGCCATGGACAGCCTCATCCTCGTCCCGATCGAGCGCGCCACGGTCGTGCGCTGGGGGCTGTACTATTGAGCGACGCTCGCCCCGCGCGGCGGTGGTACCTGCACCGGACGATCGTGTTCCTGGGGGCGGTCGCGGCGCTCTCTGCGGGCTGGTCCGGCTACGCGTCGATCGCCGCCCGGCAGAAGCTGGATCCCGGCCTGCGCGCGGCACTCGCCGCCCATCAACCGGTGAGCCTCTGGGTGGAGTTTCCGTTTCCCCCGGAGGAGTTTCACATCCGCTATATGCAGGACCGCGGGACCGTCACCGGCGTGCGCGGGAGATGGGTCCATCTGGTGCGGGTGCAGCCGGCGGCGGCCTGGTCGATCGCGAGGCTCTACTGGGTGCTGCGTCTTCGGGGCGAGCCTGGGCCCCAGGGGGCGGCGAAGGCCGGGAACGGGTCATCGTGAGGGAGCTCCGCGCCAATGACAATGGACTGATCATGAGAAGGAGGATGGGGCATGCCATTTTACCGGTTTGAGCAGCTCAAGCAGGAGACCATTTCTCCCCACTACTCGACCGCCGCCGGCGGGACGGTCACGGGCGAGATCATCGAGGTCGGGAAATACGCGATGGCGAAAGGCACAGGCGCGGATCCCCACCGCCACCCCAACGAGCAGATCGTCTACGTGCTGCGGGGGAAGCTGCGGGTGCGGGTGGAGCAGGAAGAACGGATCCTCGAGCCGGGCGATGTCGTCCATTTCCCCGCCGACGCGGTCCACGAGGTCCGCGCGCTGGAGGACAGCGAGTTTCTGAGCAGCAAGAACCTGGTCGACGGCAAGGGGAGCAAGGGCTGGTCGGCGGCGGCGCCGGTTCGCGATCGGCGCCCGCGCTAGCCGAGGAGGATCCGATGCCGGTGTTCCGGTTCGCCGATATCAAGAGCGAGTACGTGACGCCGAAATACTCCAAGGCGTTCGGCCCGCTCCTCACGGGGACGCAGATCGAGGTGGGGCGGCTGCACTTCGGGAAGGGCGAAGGCGCGGTGCCGCACGCGCATCCCCAGGAACAGATCATGGTGGTGCTCTCTGGACGCCTGCGGGTGATCCTCGACGGGCAGACGAGCGACCTCGGGCCGGGCGAGGGGTTCCTGGCGGCGCCGAACCTGCGCCACCAGGTCCAGGCGCTGGAAGAGACCGAGGTGTTGAGCTGCAAGGGGCTCGTGGACGGCCGCGGGCACCGGATCTGACCGCGCCGGCGCCGGTCCTGAACGCACAATGAGCGCGACGGTCGTCCGGATCGCCGTCCGCCGGAGCGCCTATCATGACTCCGTGACCCTCATGCAGGCGCAGCAGGCGCTGCGCGCCTTCCCCGGGATCGCCGAGGCCGGGGTGGTCATGGGGACGGAAGCCAATCTGGATCTCCTTCGTCAGGCCGGACTTGACCCGGGGGGCGCGACCGCGACCCCCGATGATCTCGTCGTCGCCGTCCGCGGCGACAGCGAGGAGCATGTGGAGGCCGCGCTGGCGTCCCTGGACGCGCTGCTCCGGCCCGGGCCCTCCGTGATGGCCCAGCATCGCGAGGTGGACGGGCGGCCGCCCGGCGCGGGCCAGGAGGGCTACCGGCCGCGGACCGTGGCCGCCGCGGCCCGACTGCTGCCGGAGGCCAATCTGGCGCTCATCTCGGTCCCCGGCCGATTCGCCGCGGGTGTCGCCCGCGAGGCGCTCGAGGCCGGGCTCCACGTGATGCTGTTCAGCGATAACGTGCCGGTCGAGGACGAGGTGCGGCTCAAGCGGATGAGCCGGGAGGCGGGGCGGCTCTGCATGGGGCCGGACTGCGGGACCGCGATCATCGGCGGCGCCGCGCTCGGGTTTGCCAACCGCGTGCGGCGGGGACCGGTCGGGGTGGTGGCGGCGGCGGGAACTGGGCTCCAGGAGGTGGCCACCATTGTGCACCGCCTCGGAGGGGGGATCTCGCACGCGCTCGGGACCGGGGGCAGGGACCTCACCGCCGAGGTGGGGGGAGCAGCCATGATCGACGCCCTGGCGATCCTGGGGACCGATCCCTCCACCACGGCCGTCGTGCTGGTGTCCAAACCGCCGGATCCGGCCGTCGCCCGGCGCCTCCTGGCGCACGCCGCCGCGATCGGCAAGCCGGTGGTCGTGGCTTTTGTCGGGGCGGCTCCGGATACGGACGCCGGCGGGCGCCTGTACCCCGCCTCGACGCTCGAGGAGGCGGGGCGCCTCGGCGCGCACCTGGCCGGGGGAGCGCCGCGGGATTCAGAGGACCCCGTGGAGGCCTGGCGGCCGGCGGCCCGGCGCCGTGCCGGGGCGGCGGCGGCGCGGCTCGCCCCGTCGCAGCGGTACCTGCGCGCGCTCTACAGCGGCGGGACCCTCTGCGCGGAATGCGTGGGCCTCCTCCACTCCGTGCTGCGTCCCCTCCACACCAACGTGCCGGTCGGGAGCGCGCGGCCGCTGGGATCTCCCGCCAGGAGCGCGGCGCACACCGTGCTCGATCTGGGGGCGGATGAGTTCACCGTCGGCCGCCTCCATCCGATGCTCGACATGACACTGCGCGCCCAGCGCCTGAGTCAGGAGGCCGCGGATCCGGAGGTCGGGGTAATTTTGTTGGACGTGGTGCTGGGGGAGGGCGTGCATCCCGATCCGGCCGGGGCGCTTTCGCCCGTCATCGACGAGGCCCGGAGGGCGGCGGCCGCGGCGGGGCGGGATCTCGCCGTGGTCGCCTCCGTCTGCGGCACGGATGCGGATCCCCAGAATCGCTCCCGGCAGGTCGCGCGGCTCGAAGGCGCCGGGGTGCTCGTGGAAGAGAGCAACGCGCGGGCGGCGGCCCTCGCGGGCGCCGTCCTCACCGGCGATGCCGCCCTCGGTTCCCTTCGCCGGCGCCTCTCCGTGGGGGGCGCGCCGGGACCCGCGGCGCCCGCGCGTTCCGCGGCGGAGGACCGGCCCGGCTCGCGGCCCTCCGAGGCTGCGGCGGCGCTGCTTGCCCGCGCCCCCAGGGTCGTGAACGTCGGGCTGGCGATCTTCGCCGAGAGCCTGCGGGCGCAGCAGGTGCCGGTGATCGATCTCGACTGGCGGCCGCCGGCGGGTGGAGACCGGGCGATGCTGGATCTGCTCGCCCGGCTGGAATGACGCAGATCGACGACGCGAACGGCACGGCGATCCGGAGGGTGCTGGATGCCACCCCGGTGCTCGTCGGGGTCGGCCGCGCGCGCGACGTGATCCCGGGCATGGCCGACGACCTCCTGCTCCACGCCGGTCCCCCGATCTCGTGGGACCGGATGTCCGGTCCGGTGCGCGGCGCGGTGATCGGCGCGCTGCTCTACGAGCGGAGGGCCGGGACCGAGTCGGAGGCGGTGGCCCTCGTGGAGTCGGGCCGGATCCGGTTCGACCCCTGCCACCATCACGCTGCGGTCTGCCCGATGGCCGGGATCGTCTCCGGGTCGATGCCGGTCTGCATCGTCGAAAATCGAAAGGGCGGCAACCGGGCCTACGCCACGCTCAACGAAGGCCTCGGCGCGGTGCTGCGGTACGGCGCCTACGGCGCCGCGGTGCTGGAGCGGCTGCGGTGGATCGAGCGCACGCTGGCCCCGGCCCTCGGCCGCGCGCTGGACCTCTGCGGTGGGATCGACATGAAGTCCTTGATCGCCCAGGCGCTGCAGATGGGGGATGAGGGCCACAACCGCAACCGGGCGGGCTCGGCGCTGCTCGGACGGCTGCTGGGGCCGCATCTCGTCCGGACCGGGCTCCAGGCCGGCGATCTGAGCGAGGTCTTCCGGTACGTCGCGGACAACGACCTCGCGGCGCTGAACCCGGTGATGGCGGCCTGCAAAGCGACGATGGACGCGGCCCACGGTGTCGCGGGGAGCACGCTCGTCACCGCGATGGCGCGCAACGGCACGGACTTTGGGATCCGGGTGAGCGGGCTGGGGGACCGGTGGTTTACCGCTCCCGCCGAGACCCCGCACGGGCTCTACTTCCCCGGGTTCACCGCCGCCGATGCCAACCCCGACGTCGGCGACTCCGCGATCACCGAGACCGCCGGGGTCGGCGCCTTCGCCATGGCCGCCGCGCCGGCGATCGTGAAGTTCGTCAGCGGCACCGCGCGGGACGCGCTCACGTCGACCCTGGAGATGTACGAGATCACGCTCGCGGAGAACGCCGCGTTCGGGATCCCCGCGCTCGACTTCCGCGGCACCCCGACCGGGATCGACATCCGCAGGGTGGCGCGGACCGGGATCCTGCCGCGGATCAACACCGGGATCGCCCACAGGAAGGCGGGGGTCGGCCAGATCGGGGCGGGGCTGGTGCGGGCCCCCAGGGCGTGCTTCGAGCAGGCGGTCGCGGCGATGGCCGCGGCGCTGGGGCGCTAGCGGAACCCCCGGGTGGAGCGCGGCCGCGATCAGGTGCGCGGATCGCCGCCGCGAGGATACCGGGAGGATGGGGGGGTGGGGGATGGCGGTCAAGCCCGTGGACATGAGCCGGTTTCGCGTGCTCGATCTCTCGCAGAACTTCAGCGTGGACTCGCCGCCGTTTGCCTTTTACGAGGGCCCGACGATCAAGTGGGTCAAGAAGATGGCGTTCGAGGGCGTCAACGCCCAATTGATCAGCAGCACGAACCACATCGCGACGCACCTGGACTCCCCCCTGCATTTCAACGACCCGGGCCCCGACGTCGCGGGGATCCCGCTGGAGGATCTCTTCGGTCCGGCGTGCGTGGTCGACCTGAGCCAGTTCGGGGTGGGGGACTACGACATCTACGGGCCCGAGCACTTCGAGCGCTGGGAACAGCAGACCGGCATTCGCATCGAGCGCGGTGACATCCTGGTCATCCACACCGGCTACCACCGCTTCTATCCAGCCAACTGGACGGCCTCGTGTGGACCGGTCGAGCCGGACGAGACGCGCTATTTCATCAAGCATCCGGGCCCGACGCGGGTGGTGGACCGCGGGATCCGGTGGATGGCCATCGACGCGATCTCGACAGACCACCCCTTCAATACCAACATCCGCCGGGCGCGGCCCGACCTCGTGCCGGAAGTGGAGAAGAAGATCGGGATGTCCATCGACGAAGCCTTCCCCTGGCCGCGGGCCTACCAGGCGACCCATACCTATCTGTTCCCCAAGGGGGTGTTTCACGTCGAGAATGTCGGCGGGATGATCGACGAGGTGCTGGACACGCGGGTGTGGTTCGGCGCCTTCCCATTCCGGTTCAAGGGCGGGGAAGCGGCGTTCTGCCGCTGCTTCGCGTTTGTCCAGAAGTGATCGGGGTACAATTGACACGTGGAGCCCCGGTGCCCGGGAGGTACGCGCCGTGTGCGGCCCCTTGACGGCCTGACCGTGGTGGACCTGACGCGGGCCCTGGCCGGTCCCTACTGCACGATGACGCTCGCCGATCTCGGCGCGCGGTGCATCAAAGTGGAAACCCCGGACGGCGGCGATGACACGCGGGGCTGGGGGCCGCCGTTCTACGAAGGGGAGAGCGCCTACTTCCTCAGCATCAACCGAAACAAGCAGAGCCTCACCTTGAACCTGAAGGACCCCCGGGGACGCGACCTCCTGCTGCGGCTGGCGCGGCGCGCGGACGTCCTGGTCGAGAACTTCCGGCCCGGGGCGATGGACCGGCTGGGGCTCGGATACGCCGCGCTCCACGACCTCGTGCCGCGGCTCGTCTACTGCTCGATTTCGGGGTTCGGCCAGACCGGCCCGTTCCGGGAACGGGCCGCCTACGACCTGATCGTGCAGGGCATGGGCGGGATCATGGGGATCACCGGTGAGCCCGACGGGGCGCCGATGCGGGTAGGGGTCGCCGTCGCGGACATTTGCGCCGGGATGTTCGCGGCGTACGGGATCCTGGCGGCGCTGCGCGTCCGCGACCGCACGGGCGCGGGGCAGTGGATCGATGCGGCGATGCTCGACGGCCAGGTCGCCTGGATGACCTATATGGCCGCGAACTACTTCGCCACCGGCGAAGACCCGCCGCGCGTGGGCTCGGCCCACCTCAACCTCGTTCCCTACCAGCCGTTCCAGACGCGCGACGGGTTCGTGAACGTCGCGGTCGGCAGCGAGGGGCTGTGGCAGAAGTTCTGCGAGGCGGTCGAGCTCCCGATCGCCGCCGACCCGCGCTTCGCGACGAATGCGGACCGGGTGCGGAACCGCCGCGCGCTGCTCGCGGCGCTCCTGCCGGTCTTCGGCCGCCGGACGACCGCGGAATGGGTGAATCGTCTCCTGGCGGCCGGGGTGCCGGCCGGGCCCATCTATACCATGCGTGAGGTGATGGAGGATCCCCAGGTCCGCCATCGGGAGATGGTGATCGAGCTCGAGCATCCCCGGGCCGGCCGGATCCGGGTCAACGGGGTGCCGGTGAAGCTGTCCGACACCCCCGGGGCGGTCACCGGCCCGCCGCCGATGCTGGGAGAGCACTCCGACGCGGTCCTGCGCGAGCTGGGGTGCACCGTGGAGGAGATCGTTTCGCTCCGCCGCGAGGCGGTGATCTAAGGTGCTGCGGCGCGCCCGTCCCCTCCGGGACTCCGCCGCCTGCCCCCGCTGCGGTCTGGCGCACCCGGCCGGGGCGCTGGAGCAGCGGTTCTACATCTGCGCGGGCTGCGGGCACTATCTGGCGATGCCGTCTCCGGCCCGGATCACGATGCTGGCCGATCCGGGGACGTTTCGCGAGGTAGACCGCAAGCTCATCTCGGTCGACCCCCTCCAGTTCATGGACCGCAAGCCCTACCGGGAGCGGCTTGTGGAAGCCCGCCGGCAGACCGGCCTGCGCGAGGCAGTGACGACCGGCTACTGCCGGATCGGCGGGCGCCGGGTCGTGCTCGCCGTCTTCGATTTCGGGTTTCTGGGCGGGACGATGGGGTCCGTGGTCGGCGAGAAAGTGGCCAACGCCTTCGAGCATGCGACCCGCCGACGGGTTCCGATGGTGAGCGTCGCCGCCAGCGGCGGGGCGCGCATGCAGGAAGGCATGCTCTCGCTCATGCAGATGGCCAAGGTCTCGGCCGCGGCGGCCCGGCACGACAGCGAAGGGCTGGCGTTCATCTCGATTCTGACCGACCCGACCTTCGGCGGCGTCACCGCGAGCTTCGCCTCGCTGGGCGACGTGATCATCGCCGAACCGGGCGCCCACATCGGGTTTGTCGGGCCGCGGGTGATCGAGCAAACGACCGGGACCCCTCCGCCGCCGGACTCGCACCGGGCCGAAACGGTGCTGCGCGCGGGCATGATCGACCTGATCGTCCCCCGGGATCGCCTGCGGGAGACCGTCGCGTATCTGGTCGGGCACCTCAGCGGGGGAAAGAGGGCGGGGGCCGCCCCATCGAAAATCTCATCGGCTCCTCGCCCGCGCGCGCTGGCCGCCTGGGAGCAGGTGCGGCTGGCCCGGCTCAGCGCGCGGCCGCAGTCGCGGGATTACATCGACGCGATGACCGCGCGGTTTGTCGAGCTCCACGGCGACCGGCAGGGGGGGGACGACCCGGCGATCGTCGGCGGGCTGGCGGAGCTGGACGGTGAGACCGTGGTGATCGTGGGGCACCAGCGGGGGCACTCGCCCGAGGAGGAGGCGGCGGCGTCCGGGGGAATGGCGTATCCGGAAGGCTACCGCAAGGCGCTGCGGCTGATGACGCTCGGCGCCAAGTTTCAGCTCCCCGTCGTCACCCTCATCGACACGCGCGGCGCCAACCAGAGCTACGAGGCCGAGCAGCGCGGCATCGCTCAGGCGCTGGCGCGCAACCTCGCGACGATGTCCTGCCTCCCCACGCCGATCGTGTCCGTCATCATCGGCGAAGGGGGGAGCGGCGGCGCGCTGGCTCTCGGCCTGGCGGATCGGGTGCTGATGCTCGAGCACGCCATCTATTCGGTCATCTCCCCGGAGGGGGCCGCGGCGATCCTCTTCCGGGACGCCAACAAGGCCGAGGAGCTCTCCGAGTCCCTCAAGCTGACCGCGCGGGATCTCCTCCGCCTCGGCGTGATCGACGGCATCGTGCCGGAACCCGAGGGCGGGGCGCACCTCGACCCGCAGCGCGCCGCCGCGGTCTTACAACAGCACCTGCGGGCGGGCCTCCGGGATCTCCGCCGGGTGCCGCTGCGCCGGCTCCTGGCGCGCCGCTACGCGAAGTACCGGCATGTCGGCCGCGTGGGCGTCTACTGGCGGGAGATTGTGCGCCGGGAGATGCAGGACGCGCTCGACATGCTGGGCCGCCGGCTTCCCCGCGCTGAGGGGCTCTCGCGGGGGTGGCTGCGGAACCGCGGGGAGGCCTGACC
>VBAN01000073.1:8587-16912 GCA_005882445.1 Candidatus Segetimicrobium genomatis
TCCGGGATTGAAATACCCCACCTCGTGGGGGGCCGCGGGGTTCGAGATGTCGACGACCCGGAGGCCCGACGAGTACCAGGTAAAGAAGGCGAGCTTCGCATCGTTCGGATTGTCCACGCCCAGGTAGTGCGACGAGTACATCGCGTTGTCGCCGAGGGACTGGGTGCAGTTGGCCGCATCCTGTACCTGGAGCGAAAACGTCGAGACCTGCACCGGGTTCGTTTCGTCCGTGACGTCGAGGATCCGGGCCGACCCCCACGGGCAGAAGTCTGTTCTGAACGTCTCGTCCATGGCCAGGACATAGCGGCGCCCGGCGATGCGGACGATAGACGTCGAGTGCGAGAGGCCGGCCGGGAGACCCCACGTGAGCACGGGGCCGACCCGGTGGAGCACCGGGTTGGGCTTCCCCTGCACGACCTCGGACGTGTCGAGGATGACCATCCCGTTTCTGGTCGGCGGCGTCGAGATGGCCTGGCTGAGCTGGACATTGACGTAGATGCGGGTGCCGTCCCCGGCGAGGGCGTCGTCTTCGCCCAGGATGCTGAGATCGTGGGCGATGCTTTTCGGCATTCCCGCCTCGTCGCTGAGGTCCCACGTCGTGAGCAGCCGGGGGTGCGCCAGATCCTGCACGTCGATCACCATGATGGACGGCCCCGGTGACCCGCCGAAATTCGTCACGTAGATCTTGTCGCGCCAGATCTGAAACTCGTGCGGAATGATCGGGCCGAAATCGTAGGTCCCGACCAGGACCGGATGGCCGCAGTCGCCTGGCGGCACCCGATAGAGCTGCAGCAGGTTCGGTCCCGGGGGATCCCCGAATGCCGTGAAATCGCTCCACGGCATGACGGCCATGATCCGGGATGTCTGGCTTCCGTGCACCTGCGACGCCCGCGTTCCGGGAATGCCGGGGAAGATCTCCACCAGCCGCGGCCGTCGGGGGTCGGAGACCTTGAGGACCGCCAGACCGGCGAGTTGGTGGGCGGCGCCGTAATACGCCGACACATAGGCGCAGTCATCGACCCAGCCGAGGTTCCCATTCAGGCCCCGGTTCAGGATCGAGTTGTGTCCAACGAGGCTCACGTTCTGCGAGTAGCCGCGCAGCGACCGGCCGCTCTGCTGGTCCGCAAGCGGCACCTCTCCCTGAAGGAGCGGTTCCGGGCCGCCCCCGCCGCCGTGATGGTCATCGTCGTCATGTCCGAGCGGGGGCAGAAGCGGCATCTGCGCCCGAAGGGGCTGCCCCGGTTGGCCCCCCGACATGGGAGACGTCACGAGGAGCAGGCACGACAACATGGCGCAGCCGATCTGAGGGGCGAGGATGGTGATCGCGCGGCGATTCATTGTTCCCTCCCGAATGTCAACGGTTTTGACGGGCTTCTCCGAACGGCCCGTCACGCTCCTTCAATAGGCACCGTCTTGTGAAGCGTCCGCGACGGCGATGGGGACGCCCGGGGGCCGGGCCGTCTGCGGGGCCCGGGGCTACTTGTTCGTGTCCGCCGGGGCGATGCCGGTCGCCGGGGGGGTGATCCCCGTGGCGGCGCTGGTCCCCATCAGGATCGGCGGTTGGTATTTCACCACCCAAAACCCGCCGTAGACCGAGGTGAACCAGATGATGCCCTGGTAGTACCGGACATACGAGATCGAGTAGTCCACGTTCCGGTTGAAGAAATGGTTGAGGAAGGGGTCAAAGAAGAGTGTGTTCGGTGTCGCGCCCGGAATGTAATACCCCATCTCGTGGGGGGCCGCGGGGTTCGAGATGTCGACGACCCGGAGGCCCGACGAGTACCAGGTAAAGAACGCGAGCTTCGCATCGTTTGGATTGTCCACGCCCAGGTAGTGGGCCGAGTACATCGCGTTGTCGCCGAGGGATTGGGTGCAGTTGGCCGGATCCTGGACCTGGAGCGAAAACGTCGAGACCTGCACCGGGCGCGTCTCGTCTTGGACGTCGATAATCCGGGCCGATCCCCACGGGCAAAACGTCGTGCTGAACGTTTCGTCTTGGGCAATGACATACCGGCGCCCGGCGATGCTGACAATCGCGGCGCTGTGGGACAGGCAGCAGAGCAGGGGCCACCTGAGAACAGGGCTGACCCGCTTGAGCACCGGGTTGGGCTTCCCCTGGACGACCTCGCTCGTATCGAGGATGACCATCCCGTTTCTCGTCGGCGGCAGCCCGATGGGCTGGCTGAGCTGGATATTGACGTAGATGCGGCTGCCGTCCCCGGCGAGGGCGTCGTCTTCGCCCAGGATACTGAGATCGTGAGCGATGCTCTTGGGCATGCCGGGATCGTTGAGCAGATCCCACGTGGTCAAGAGCAGAGGGTGCGCCATGTCCTTCGCGTCGATCACCATGAGGGACGGTCCGGGCGACCCGCCGAAGTTCGTCACGTAGATCTTGTCGCGCCAGATCTGAAACTCATGCGGGATGATCGGGCCGAAGTCATAGGTCCCGATCAGGACCGGGTGGCTGCAGTCGCCCGGCGGCACCTGATAGAGCTGCAGCAGGTTCGGTCCCGGGGGATCCCCGAATGCCGTGAAATCGCTCCAGGACATGGCGGCCATCATCCGGGACGCCTGGCTTCCGTGCACCTGCGATGCCCGCGTTCCGGGGGTTCCGGGGAAGATCTCCACCAGCCGCGGATTTGCCGGATCCGTGACGCTGACGACCGCAAGGCCGGCGAATGGGTGGGTTCCGCCGTAGTACGCCGATACGTAGGCGCAGTCATCGACCCAGCCGAGGTTCCCATTCATGCCCCGGTTCAGGATCGAATTGCGTCCGACGAGGCCCACGTTCAGCGCGTACGCGCTCAGTGACCGGCCGCTCTGCTGATCCGCGAGCGCCACCTCTCCCTGCAGGGGCGGTCCCGGTGGGACCACGGGAGGCGCGCTCACCACCTGAGCGCGAAGGGGCTGCCCGGGCTGCCCCCCTGACATGGGAGAGGTCAGGAGCAGCAGGCACGCCAGGATGGCGCAGCCGGCCTCAGGGCCGATGATGTTGATCCTATGGCCGCTCATGACGCTGGCTCCAGGCTCACCGTCGGCTCACGTCCCACAGACGGGTGGTTGGTAGTGGACCACCCAGAAGCCGCCGTAGATCGTGGAGAACCAGATGTTGCCCTGGTAGAAGCGGACATAGGAATACGCGTAGTCCACATTCCGATTGAAGAACCTGGTGAGGATGAAATCGGAGAAGACGCTGCTCGTGGTCGCTCCGGGAACGAAATACCCCACCTCGCGCGGATTGTACGGGTTCGAGATGTCGACGACCCGGAGGCCCGACGAGTACCACGTGAAGAAGGCCAGCTTGGCATCGTTCGGATTGTCCACGCCCAGGTAGTGCGCCGAGTATATCCCGTGATCGGCAAGGGCCTGGGGGCAGGTGGCCGGGTCCGAGGTATGGAGCGCGAATGTCGAGGTCTGCATCGGGCGCGTCTCGTCTGTGACGTCGATGATCCGGGCCGAGCCCCACGGGCAGTAGGCCGTGGTGAACGTCTCGTCTTGGGCAAGGATATACCGGCGTCCGGCGATGCTGACGATATACGTCGAGTGCGAGAGGCCGGCCGGGAGAGGCCACGTGAGCACCGGGCCGACCCGGTGAAGCACCGGGGTGGGCTTCCCGGCAGCGACCTCGGACGTGTCGAGGATGACCATCCCGTTCCTGTTCGGCGGCCACGAGATGGCCTGGCTGAGCTGGACATTGACGTAGATGCGGGTGCCGTCTCCGGCGAGAGCATCGTCTTCGCCCAGGATGCTGAGGTCGTGGGCGACGCTCTTGGGCATGCCCGGCTCATCGCTGAGGTCCCACGTCGTGAGCAGCCGGGGGTGCGCCATGTCCTTCACGTCGATCACCATCAGGGAGGGCCCGGGCGACCCGCCGAAGTTCGTCACGTAGATCTTGTCGTGCCAGATCTGAAACTCGTGCGGGACGATCGGGCCGAAGTCGTAGGTCCCGGTCAAGATCGGATGCGCACAGTCGTTGAGAGGCACCTGATAGATCTGCAGCTGGTTCGGCCCCAGGGGATCGCTGAAGATCGTCCAGTCGGCAAACGTCATGACGACGAGCATCCGCCAGGTCTGGCTGCCGTGGACCTGTCCTTCTCGCGTGCCGGGGGTTCCGGGGAAGATATTGACCAGCTGAGGATTCTGCGGGTCGGAGACCTTGAGGACCGCCAGGCCTGTAAATTGGTGGGTCCCGCCGTAGTACGGGGCAACATAGGCGCAGTCATCGATCCAGCCGAGGTTCCCATTGAAGCCCCGGTTCAGGATCGAGTTGTGTCCGAGTACGCTCACGTTCAACGAGTATGGATTCAGCGACCGGCCGCTCTGTTGGTCCACGAGCGTCACTTGTCCTTGCAGAGGCTGTAGCAGGGGAGGGCCGCTCACCACCTGCGCGCGAAGAGGCTGCCCAGGCTGGCCCCCCGACATGGGCGAGATGGCGAGGAGCACGCACGCCAGGATGACGCAGCCGATCTCAGGACCGATGATGTTGAACCCGCTCCGCCTCATTCCTTCGCCCTCCCCAGGGTCCCAGGTCTGCGGGTTCCCGCATGTGCAGGTGAACGATATTTCATTTTCTTCCACCGGATTTATCCAGATCTTACTGTGTCCCGGCATTCTGAGACGGCCAATCCGGTGAACCCCCTAGCCAATGCAGGGAAATTCCCCATCATTCCCCCGGTCATATATGGATAGCCGAACGGTGATTGGTCGCAGTCGAGAGAGGGAGGAATGGCTATGAGAGCACGGACAGGTGTTCGGGTGAGACCGGAATAGCCCTTCAGGCGGCCGTGGCCGGCGAATCGTGGATCGCCCGCATGGCGATGACAAATCCGGCGAGCATGTCCGCCCCCGAGGTCTCCCCGGTCTGCATCACCGCGCGGGCGGATGCTGCGATCGCGGGCGGCTCCCCCGCCGCAAGGGCCGCGAGGAGCCGGTGCCACCGGTCGTTGGCTTCGCCCGCATGCGCCGCCTTGAGATACGCCGCGCTGATTTCGTGCGTCCGGGGCGCCGCCGTTTCCAGCAGCATGGCGCCGATCTCGCCCAGTTCCGCATCGGCCCGGTATTGCTGCACGAGCGCCAGGGCGAGCAGCACGCCGGCGAGGAAGTCGTCCCCGGCGGGCGTCAGGCCGGGCCCGAGGCCGGCCAGCGAAGAGGTCACGACCTTGAGCCCTCGCCGGTTCCGGTTCGCCAGCCCCTCGGCCACCCCGGCCATCAGGGCGTGGCACCGGGGGAAGTGAGGGACCTTGAGCAGCCTTGCAGGAAGATCGTCCTCCTCGAGATAGGGCAGCAGGTGGGTCAGGCTCTTGTCCGGGGGGTCGGTGGTGGCGGCCTCGAACAGGACCGCGAGCGACCGGCGGAGGAGATCCGGGTCGGCCCCGAGAGCGACATAGGGCTTGGGATCCCAGAGTTCCGCCTTCGCCAGCCCCACGTCCAGGCTGGCGCTCAGCATGAGGACCTCCCCGTTTGACCGGACCGTCTCGCCGACAGAAAGCTGCTGGAACGGTGGGGCGGCGGAGCCGGGGATGACCAGATTGAGGGGGCCGTTGCCGAGGTGCTCCTGGACGATCGCGTAGATCTCCCCGTCTTCATCCATCAGGTAGCAGCTGCGCGGATGCACCCCCAAAATCTCGCCGCTCCACCCTTCCTGGCGGACGGCCCGGGCAACCCGCCAACTCATCGAGAGCGCCTCAACCCGGTCGGTCATTGCCTGGTTCACCGCATGCACCGCATCTCCCCTGGTTCTTGTCCTCCGCGCCGATCCGCGGGCGCGCTGGCGGGCGCCCCGAGGCCGCCTAGCGCTTCGGTCCGCTGCGCCGCTTGGCGGTCTTCCCCGAATGCCGCGGGCGCTGGGAGGCCGCCGGGGTGCCGTCCGTTTTGCGCGGCGCCGCCATCACGTCGGTCGCGCGCGACGGGGCCGCGGTCCGGGTCTCGCGCCGGGCGCCGGATGCGGCGGCGAGCGTGGACGCCGCCGCGGCCACCGCCTTGACGATGTTCTGATAGCCTGTGCACCGGCACAGGTTGCCGGCCAGGCCCTCCCGGATCTCGCGTTCGGTCGGCTGCGGGTTATCGTTGAGAAACTCGACCGTGGTCATGAGAAACCCCGGCGTGCAGAACCCGCACTGGAGCGCGTGGTGGTCCCAGTAGGCCTGCTGAATCGGATGCAGCCGGTCGCCGTCGGCCAACCCCTCCACCGTCGTCAACTCGGCGCCCTCCGCCTGGACGGCAAACATGAGACACGACCGGACGGTCTGGCCGTCCATGAGGATCGTGCAGGCGCCGCAGACGCCGTGCTCGCAGCCCAGGTGGGTCCCGGTGAGTCCGCAGTCTTCCCGGATGAAGTCGGCCAGGGTTTTCCGGGGCTCGGCCTCCCCCGTGTAGGTTGTCCCGTTGACGCGCAGAGTGATCCGCCGCAGCGGCATCACGCGGCCTCTCGGACGCGCTCCCAGGCTTCCCGCAGCGCCCGCTGCGTCAGCACGCCGGCGACGTGTGTGCGGTATTCGGCGGAGGCGTGAATGTCACCGTCCGGGGTCACCGCGGCCCGCACCGCCTCCGCCGCCCCTTTCCACAGATCCTCGGAGGGGGAGCGGCCGGCGAGAAGGCGCTCCGCCTCCGCGGGGCGCACCGGCGTGGGGCCCACCCCCGTCAGCCCGATCCGGGCAGTGGCGATCGTGCCTCCGCGAGCGGCCAACACCACGCCCACCCCCGCCAGGGCGAACTCACCGTGGCGGCGGGCGATCTCCATCCACGACCATCCTGCGCCCGCCGGGAGGGCGGGGAAGCAGACCTCGGTCAGCAGTTCCCGCGGATCGAGCGAGGTTGTCAGATACGACACGAACAAGTCGCGGGCGGCGATCACCCGGGTCCCCTTGGGGCCCCGCGCGGTCACCTCGCCATCCAGGGCCACCAGGATCGCGGTCAACTCCGCGGCCGGGTCGGCGTGGGCGATGCTGCCGCCGATCGTGCCGCGGTTGCGGATTTGCGCGTGGCCCACGAGCCGCAGGGCGTCCCGAAGCAGCGGGCAGCGCTCCGACACCTGCGGCGCGCGCTCTGTGGCGCGCTGCCGGGTGAGGGCGCCGATGCGCAGCGTGCGCCCGTCGTCCCGGATGTATGCCAGCGATTCGATCCGGTTGATGTCGATGAGATTCGCCGGCCGGGCCAGCCGCATGTTCATCAGGGGGACGAGGCTCTGCCCGCCCGCCAGCACCTTGGCGTCGTCGCCGTACTCGGCGAGGAGAGCCGTCCCCTCATCGACGGTCCGGGGACAGTGGTACTCGAACGGCGCGGGCTTCACGCGCTCCCCCCGAGGCGCTCTTCCAGGCACTTGAAGAACTGCCCGATCAGCATCTTCCCGACGCCCCCCAGCATGCGCTGCCCCACTCCCGCGATCAGCCCGCCGACCTGAAGATCGCCGGTCCACTTGAGCAGGGTCCCGTTCCCCTGCGCTTCGAGATCCACGCTGCCCTCGCCTTTCATGAAACCCGCCCCGCCGGTCCCCTCCAGGGTGATCTTGTAGTGGGTGGGGGCACGCTTGTCGGTGATGGACAGGGTCCCCGCGTAGGTGCCCTTGACGGCGGCGATCCCGATCTGCAGCGTGGCCTGGTAGGTATCGGGGCCGGTCGCTTTGAGCTCCTTGAGGCCGGGCGTGCAGCTGCGCAGCGCATCCGGATCGTTGATCGTCTTCCAGACCGTGTCCACTGATGCAGGCAGGGTATTGGTGCCCTCGAGTTTCATGCGCTCCTCCGGGTTCCGGCGACCAGCTCCCACACGCGGCTGGGGCTGAGCGGCATCTCGGTGATGTGAACGCGAAACGGGCGCAGAGCGTCTTCGACGGCCTGGGCGATCGCGGCCCCCACCGGGATCACGCCGGCTTCGCCTGCGCCCTTGACGCCCAGCGGGTTGAGCGGGGTGGGGGTTTCCTCGTGTCCCACTTCAAAGGACGGCAGGTCCGCGGCCGTCGGCAGCAGGTAATCCATGAAGGTGGTGGTCAGCGGCTGCCCCTGCGCATCGTAGACGAGCTTCTCCCAGAACGCGCCGCCGAGCCCCTGGGCCACGCCGCCGTGGATCTGTCCCTCGACGATCAGCGGGTTGAGCACACGGCCGCAGTCGTGGACGATCACGTACCGGTGGAGGCTCAGCGCCCCGGTCTCCGGGTCGATCTCCACGATGCAGGCGTGGACCCCGTTGCTGAATGTGCCCCGGGGCGGCGCGAAATACCGGGTGGCCTCGAGGCCGGGGCTCTCCCACTCCCGGGGCATCGCAAATCGCAGCGGGTTGGCCGCCGCCGCGACCTCGCCCAGCGGCAGCGCCCGGGAGGGGACCCCGCGCACG
>VBAN01000389.1 GCA_005882445.1 Candidatus Segetimicrobium genomatis
GTACGGAGTCTCGAACAAGGTCGTCGTGCCCTCGCACGCGGACGGCGTGAGGATCGGCGTGTCCATCCGGACGTACCCGTGATCGTCCAGGTAGTCGCAGATCGCCCGCTCCAACTCGGCCCGCACGCGCATGATTGCGCGCGGGCGGCTGCTGCGGAGCCAGAGGTGCCGGTGATCCATCAGGAACTCCACCCCGTGCTCCTTGGGCGCAATGGGGTACGCCTCCGCGGTCTGGACGACCGTGAGCCGGCGGAGGCTGAGTTCGTAGCCCCCCGGGGCGCGCCGGTCCTCGCGGGCGACGCCGGCCACGATCACCGAGGACTCCTGGGTCAGGGCCCCGACGGCCTCGAAGACTTCGGGAGGCAGGTCCTGCCGGACCGCCACCGCCTGGAGGATCCCCGTCCCGTCCCGCAGGAGCAGGAAGTGGATCGACCCGCTGCTCCGGAGGTTGTACACCCACCCGCGGATCTCGATCTCCTGCCCGAGGTGACCGCCGATCCCGTCGATCGCGACGGCCGTCATCGATGCGCCGGGGTGGACGCGGCCGCGACCTGCGCGACCATGCGGTCCCACATCATGCGTCACAGGCTACGCCGGATCTTGCGCCATCTCCTCTCCGCGGTCGATCGGCCTTCGATTGGCCTTGCGGGAGCCTCGGCGCCGAGCGTACAATTGCCTCTGTGGTTGCGCCAGCGCGGGTGGCGCTGATCTTCGACATGGACAACACGCTCATCGGATCGCGCATCGACTTCCCCGCGATCCGCCGGTCCCTCATCGCCCTTCTCCGCGCGGCCGGCGCCGCGCACGAGCCCGACGAGGGCCTGGCGCGCCGGGCGCTCGCGCAACTCGTGGCGGTCGGCGCCGCGCACGACCACGCCCACGGCACCGCCCTCGCCCGGCAGATGTGGGAGATCATCGAAGCCCACGAAACCGACGGGCTGCGGGATGCGCTCCCGTTGGACAACGCCGGGGACGTGCTTGGCGCGCTGCGGACCCGCGGGTACCGGATCGCCATCCTTACCAACAACGGCCGGAGGGGCGCCTTGGAAGCGCTGCGTGCCGCCGGATTGCATGGGCACGCCGAGGTGCTGATCGCCCGCGACGACACGCCGGCGCTCAAGCCGGCCGGAGACGGTGTCGGGGAAGCGGTCCGCCGGCTGGGGAGCATCGATCTCGCGTATGTCATCGGGGATTCCTGGATCGATGGAGCCGCGGCCGCCGCCTCCGGCGCCCGGTTCATCGCCTACCGGCGCACCGCGGAGGACCTCCGGGATCGCAGCATCGAGCCCTGGCGCACCATCGCCCACCTGAGCGAACTGCTCACGATCGACCTCACCCGGTAGTCGGCGGCGCCGCACCGTTCGTCATAGACCCTGACCGCCGTCCGCCAGATCGGGGCTTGGCTCCTCAAGCCCGCGCAGCGCTCCTCCCACAATCGTCACGATGCTCGCCCGATCAACACTTGCGCGGGCGCTCCCGAGACGGCCGTGTGCACCGGCGCGGCGCCGGGTGTGGCCCGGCGGCCGCTGCGGCTCGGCGTGCTCTCAGCAAGGTGTGCGGAATCCACGGCACCGGGCACTTGGATCTCCTCCATCCGTACAATCGCGGTGGTGCCGTCCAGTCGCGCTGATCGGTGGAGGTGGCTGACAGAGGTGATCACTTCTCCAAACCGCGGTTCCATTTCCACGCGGACACCGCACGAGCACTGGAACAAGGCCACGACCGCACCCCCCATTCAGGCTCTCATCTAGACCATGAACCTACAGAGGGTCAACAGGAAGGGGGCAAAGGCCTGAAATATGACAGGGGGGAAGCCCGTCAGGCCAACCCATGGGACACAGATGCCCGGGTGGCGGCCGGTACGCGTTCCCGGCGCCTCAAGGTTATCCCGGGTGGTTATTCAGGCATTCTCCCCATTGGTGACTCATCAGAACTTGCGTACGGTGTTCTCGGATGAGAGATTCGCGCGATGCCGCAGTGGAAGGATAGACAGATATCGGCGTAAATTGCGGTGTAGCGGTGTAATCGTCAGATAGCCGCGCCGGCGTTGTGATGATGCTCATCCGCCGGACACACCGCGCGCGAGAGGAGCACGCCCATCGGAGGGTTACTTCGTGTTGTTCTGGCTGATGACCACGTCATCTTCCGCCAGGGACT
>VBAN01000390.1:0-8000 GCA_005882445.1 Candidatus Segetimicrobium genomatis
TGCATGTGCTCGCCGGCGCCAACGGCGCGGGCAAGTCCACGCTCATCAAAGTCCTGGCCGGCGTGTATCCACCAGACGAGGGACAGCTGTACATGCACGACCGCCCGGTGCATTTCAGGAGCCCTCAGGAGGCCCGCGCGCACGGGATCGCGGTGATCTATCAGGAATTCTCGCTTGTGCCCGATCTCTCTGTCGCCGAGAACATCTTCATGGGGCGGGAGCAGCTGAAGGACACGCTCCTGCGGCGCGTCGACTTCCGGCGCCAAGATGCGGAGGCCCAGGCCGCGCTCGCGCGTCTGGGCGTCGAGATCGACCCCCGGACTTCCGTTCGCCGCCTCAGTGTCAGTCAGCAGCAGGAAGTGGAGGCGGCAAAAGCATTGTCGCAGGCCGCGCGCATCGTCATCATGGACGAGCCGACCGCGGCCCTGACCTGGAACGAGATCCAAAACCTGTTCCGCATCATTCGCCAGCTCAAGACGGAAGGCGTGGCGATCCTCTACGTCTCGCACCGCCTCGAGGAGGCGGCGCAGATCGGGGACCGCGTCACCGTGCTCCGGGATGGGCGGCACGTGCAGACGCTGCCGATGCCGGAGGTGACTCACGAGGATCTCGTCCGGCTCATGATCGGCCGGGTCTCACCGGATTCGCCACGGCCCCGGCGGTCCCACGGCCCGATGGTCCTGGAGGTCGACGGCGCTTCACGCCGCGCCGCCTTCCACGGGGTGTCCCTGACGCTCCGGCGAGGGGAGATCCTCGGGATCACGGGGCTGGTGGGCTCCGGCCGCACCGAGCTGCTGCGGTGCATCTTTGGGGCAGATCCGCTCGACGCGGGCACGATCCGCGTGCGCGGGACACCGGTGCACCTGCGCAGCCCCGCCGACGCCATCCGGCACGGAATCTTCCTCATCCCTGAAGACCGCAAGATGCAGGGCCTGGTTCAGGTGCTCTCCGTCCTCCACAATGTCTCCCTGGCCTCGCTTCCCGGCTTCAGCCGGCTGCTCGGGCTGGATCTGGGGTCGGAACGACGCAGAGCCGCGGACCTGTGCCGCCGCCTGGGCGTGGTGGCGCCTTCGCTGTTCACCCAGGCCATGACGCTCTCGGGCGGCAATCAGCAGAAGGTCGTTGTGGCCAAGGGGTTGTGTGCCGATCCCGCGATCCTGTTGTTCGACGAGCCGACCCGGGGCGTCGATGTTCGGGGGAAGGGTGAGATTCATCGAATCATCGATGAGCTGGCCGAGGCCGGCACGGCGATCATCGTCGTCTCGTCCGAATTGGATGAGGTCTTGGGGCTCAGCGACCGGCTGTTGGTGATGCGGCGCGGGGAGATCGTTGCTGAGGTACCGCGCGACCGGTTCGACCACGAGCGGGTGCTCCAGTATGCGGTCCTGGGAAGAGATGCGCAGCGCGATGGGCACACGAGCGGTCACTAAGGCGTCTCCAAGCAGAATCTTCCCCGGCGAGCTCCGGTGGGAGCGCGTCGGGCTGCTGGCCGCCTTCCTGGCCATGCTGGGCACGTACAGCTCGGCGCTGTTGTTCCTGGCCGGCGGACAGACCGTCGCGATCCTCAGCGCGGGGCTCGACCTCTCCCAGGGGTCGGTCGTCAGCCTCGTCAGTGTGGTCACCGCCGCCAACATCATTCAGCACGGCCTGATTGCCGGGTCGCTGCTTGGCCTGGCCGCGGGGACGCTGGCCGGCCTCATCAACGGCCTCTTCGTCGGCAAGGCGCGCATCCAGCCCTTCATCGTCACCCTGGGCATGTTCTACGTCGCCTCCGGCGCGGCCATGACCTATGTCAACGGCTCGGCGGTCTTCGGGGTCCCGGATCCCGCGCGATCGCAGTGGTTCTGGTTTGGAGGCGGGTACATCGGAGGGCTCCCGACCCCGGTCCTGCTGGCGGCGTTCGGCCTGGCCGCCCTCCACTACGTGGTCACGCGCACGCAGTTCGGCCGGCATGTCTACGCCCTCGGAGGCAGTGAACAGGTTGCCGTCCTCTCGGGCATCAACGTGGCGCGGGTGAAGGTCTGGGTCTACACGCTGAGCGGGTTCATGGCCGCATTCGGCGGCTACATCCTCTCGGCGCGGGTCATTTCCGGTCAACCGTTGCTGGGGGCGGGGAGTCTGCTCCTGCAGTCGATCTGAGCCGTCGTCATCGGAGGCACCTCGCTGTTCGGCGGAGAGGGCAGCGTCCTGCGCACGGTCCTGGGCGTGCTCTTCATCGCCTTCATGGTCAACGGGTTGAACATTCTTGCCATCTCCACCTTCGTGCAGGACATCATCATTGGCTCGCTGATCATCCTATCGGTGTGGTTCAGCACCCTGAGGAGGTGAGGGGGCGGCGCGCGATCCGGCCCGGCTGCGGAGTCTGACAGACGCTGAGGAGGAGGGGATCACTTAGATGAAACGACGAGGCGTGCTGCGCGTGGTGCTTGCCGCAGGACTGCTGGCTGCCGTGGGATTCACCCTGCCCGCACGATCCACGGCTCAGGGGAAGCTGCAGGTCGCGGTGTTCCTGCCCGCGGCCGGGGATCCGTATTTCAAGCTGAAGAGCTGCGGCTACTTTGCCGGCGGCAAAAAGTTCGGGGCCGGGGTGACGCTCTTCGACGCCGGCGGGTACGGCAACCTCAATCGCCAGGTCTCACAACTGGAAGACGTGATCCAGCGCAAAGTCAATGCGATCGTGCTGGTGCCGGCAAGCTCGGTCGGCACCGTTCCCGCCGTCGAGAAGGCCGTGGACGCCGGGATCGTCGTCATCAACGACGGCATTGCCACGAAGTCCCCCAAAGTGACGGGCTTCGTGGGAGAGAACAGCTACCTGATGGGCCAGCTCGAGGCAGTCTATATGGCTGATGCTCTCGGAGGCAAGGGCAAGGTCGTCATGCTGAGCGGGCCTTCTGGCCTCGACCTGACGAACTTTCGCGTGAACGGCTTCAAGGACTACATGAAATATTATCCGGAGATCAAGATCGTCGCGGAGAAGTTTTCCGGCACGGCGTCGGCCGAGGCGCTCAACATCATGCAGGATTACCTCCAGAGCTTTCCGGACGTCCGCGGCGTGTACACGTTCAACGGCCCTATCGCGATTGGCGCGGTGCAGGCGCTGCGGGCCGCCGGGAAGAAGCCGGGCCAGGTGATCGTCACGACCCTCGACCTCGAGGACGAGACGAAACGCCTGATCCAAGAAGGCTGGGTTGGGATGACGGCGATCAGCCAGCCTGTCCAGATGGCGGCCCTGGCCGTCGAGATGGCCGTCCGGGCCGTCAAGGGCGAGAAGATCCCCGCCGAAACGCTCACCCAGTCCACCATGGTGACGAAGAGCACCCTCTCCAGCGTCGACCTGTCGGGCCAGACCTGTCCGAAGCCGTGAGCAGGGCGCCTGTCAATCCCAACGAAGTCCTTGTCACGCAAGTGAGAGGAGGAGGATCGGCGTTGAGACAGTCAGCGGGCGTGGCGCAGCAGAGAGAGATCGGTCGCCTGGTTGACGCCTTCCGGCACGGGGGGATGAGCCGAAGAGCGTTTCTGCGCCGCTGCGGAGCGCTGGGCGTGTCGCTGGCCGCCGCCCAACACCTCGTTGGCGCGTACACGGGAGCCCCGGCAGCGGCCGCGGGCGGGCCTCGCCGTGGGGGCATCTTGAAGGCGGCGTTCTCCGCCGACCCCGCGGGTTTTGATCCGGTCAGGGGCCCCAGCGGCATGTCGCACGTGGTCATCGAACAGGTCTACTCGACATTGATGGCGTTGGATCCCGACGCGAAGCCTTACCCTGAGCTGGCGCAGTCGTACAAGATGACGGATGGTGGACTCACCTATACGTTTAATCTGCGCCAGGGCGTGAAGTTCCATCATGGCGACGAATTGACCGCGGAGGACGTGAAGTTTTCGTTTGACCGGCTGCGGGCTCCCAAATCCGGATACTCGTACGGCGCGCAGGTCGAGACCATCAAGAGCGTCGACGCCGTCGACCGCTATACCGTGAGGTTCCGGCTCTCGAAGGTGACGGGTCCCTTCCTCATCTACATGGCGTTCCCCGGTTCGTCGATCGTTCCGAAGAAACTGGTCGACAGCGGACATGATCTCAATGCGAAACCCATCGGCACCGGCCCCTTTAAGTTCGTCAGTTATGAACCGCGCAGCGCGATCAAGTTTCAGCGCAACCCGGAGTACTTTGAGAAGGGCAAGCCCTACTTCGATGCGATGGAATACCGGATCATCTCCGACATCACGGCGCTGACCAACGCTCTCCTCTCCGGCGTGGTCAATTTTTCCAACGAGATCCCGCCTAAGGATTTCGCCAAGGTGAAAGCGAGCGCGGGTTTGACGGCGGTGACGCTGGAAGGCTCCCGCTACAACTGGCTCCTGCTCAACAACACAAAGAAACCGTTCGATAACCCGAAGGTCCGCCAGGCGGTCTCGTTCGCCCTCGACCGGCAGGCTCTCGTCGACGGCGCCTTCTTCGGCCTGGCGACCCCCATCCTCGGCGGCGTGGTCCCGCAGTGGAACTGGGGATATGCGGATATCTCGTTCGTGCCGCCGAAGGGGGACCTCGCGAAAGCCAAAGCGCTCCTGGCCGAGGCCGGCTACCCCAGCGGCATCACCGGCGTCGATATCGGCATGACGCTTCCCTCGTCGTTCCCGAACATCATGGCGATGGGACCGATCGTTCAGGCGAACCTGGCCAAGGCGGGGATCCAGGCGAAGCTGGGGACGATGGAGATCCCGCGGTACTGGGACGAGATCTGGAGCACCAGCAATTTCGGAATCACGATGATGTACTGGTTGAGCCCGCTCGCCGATCCGGACGATTTCGTGACCAACAACTATCACTGCGGCATGGCCATCAACGTGCAGAAGTACTGCAGCAAGGAGATGGACGCCCTGCTGGAGCAGGCGAAGAGCGCGCCCACGGTGGAGGCTCGGAAGGCGCTGTACCGCAAGATGCAGGACCTTTCGATGCAAGACATGCCCATCGTGCCGTTGGTCAACGGCTGGCTCCTGATCGGGCACACCAGCAAGCTGCAGAATTACCGCCCGATGCGGACGGGATTCCTGAAGACACTCAAGGACGCGTGGCTCGAGGCGTAGGCGGCGCCGGGCTTGGTCTCAGTGCATCGGCGCGGCCGCCGGGCTAGACGGCCGGCTGAGGGCCCATTCGCATGTTGAGGCTGGTGGCCCTGCGCCTTGCGGCATTCGTGCCAACGTTGCTGGCGACCTCGGTCATCCTGTTTGTCGCGGTGAACGTCGTTCCTGGCTCGGCGGCCAAAGCGGCGCTTGGCATCGACGCCACCCCTCAGGCGATCGCCCGCTTTGAGCACGACCAGGGCCTGGACCGCCCGCTGCACGTCCAATACTTGGACTGGTTGGGCAAGGCGCTGCGCGGCGATTTCGGGACGTCCTTTCAAAACCACCTGCCGGTCAGTCCGGAGCTGCTGACGCGGTTACCCGTCACCCTGGAACTGGCGATCCTCGCGTTTATTGTCGCGAACCTCATCGCGGTCCCCCTTGGCGCCGCGGCGGCCCGCTCCCACCGGCATCGGACAGACCAGGTGGTCACGCTCCTGGCCACGGTCATGGGGGCCGTCCCCAACTTTTGGCTCGCCACCCTGCTGATCCTGACGTTTGCGCTCAAGCTCGGACTGTTCCCCGCAGGAGGATTTGTCTCGATGGCGGAGTCCCCGCTGCGGAATCTTTCCCTCATGATCATGCCGGCCCTGTCGCTTGGTATTGTGTCATCGGCGCTCCTCCTGCGGATCATGCGCGCCGGAATGATCGAGGTCCTGGCTTCAGACTATATCCGAACCGCTGTGGCGAAAGGCGCCACCGCGCCCCGCGTTGTGTGGCACCATGCGCTCCGCAACGCGCTGATCCCTTTTCTGACCGTCGGCGCGGTCGAGTTTGGCTGGCTGTTTGGCGGCGTCGTCATCATCGAGGACATTTTTCTCCTGCCCGGCATCGGACAGCTCGTGCTGGTGGGCATTATCAACCGGGACTACCCGGTGCTCCTGGCAAGCACATTGACCGTCACCGTCGCCGTCCTCACAGCCAATTTGCTCGTCGACGTGCTCGCGGGGATCCTCGATCCCCGCGAGGTCTACGCGAGACCGCGGACATGAGCGCCAACCTGGCGGGCGGAGGGATCCGAGCGGTCGCGTTTGCCGCCTTCGCCTGGAGACGCCATCGTGTCCTTGTCATCGGCGCGGTCCTGGTCGTCGCGGTCGTCGCGTCGGCGACCTTTGCCGGCCGGCTCGCGCCGTACTCCCCGTACGATGTCAACATCGCTGATAAGCTGCGCCCCCCCAACGCCGCGCACTGGTTTGGCACGGATGAGTATGGCCGGGATGTCCTCTCACGGACGATCCACGCGGCGCGGATTTCCATTAAAGTGGCGACGGTCGCGGTGTCAGTGGGACTCGTCGGGGGCACGGTGATCGGATCCGTCGCCGCCTACTTTGGCGGTGCGCTGGACGTGGCTCTGATGCGCCTGATGGAGCTGCTGTTCTCGTTTCCGGCCATCTTGCTGGCCATTGTGCTTATGGCCGTCCTGGGCACGAATATTCTCAATGCGATGGCCGCCATTGGCATCATTTTCATCCCGGGGTTCTCGCGCCTCGCGCGGGCGGCCACGCAGGGCGTCATGCGCCAACAGTATGTGGAGGCGGCCTACGCGATCGGCATGTCGGATCTGCGCATTTTGGGACGCGCGGTCCTTCCGCACATCGCCACGCTGATCGTGGAGGCCATGCAGGCGTTTGCGTACGCCGTCATCCTCGAGTCGTCCCTGAGCTTTCTCGGACTGGGCGCCCACCCGCCGGAGCCATCGTGGGGGAACATGTTGAATAGCGGACGAGGCTTCATGGATCAGGCTCCGTGGCTCGGGGTGGTTCCGGGGTTGGCGATGTTCTTCGGGGTCCTCGGATTCAACCTGCTGGGCGACGGGTTGCGGGACGTCCTGGACCCCCGCATGAGGCGAGGACTTGCCGGCCCCACGATGCCCGGAAATGTCCCCATCTTCTCGGGATCTGCCCTGACCGCGGAGAAGACGTTGGGGGATCCGGGGTCCGCGGAGAGCCCGGCGCGGTGAACTGTATCGACAGACCGATCGGCTGCGCGAACTCAAGGGAGGGCGACTCCAGACAGTGGAGAAATCGCCCCATGGGGAGGCGGAGAGAATGTTGCGGCTGAGTACCTTTTCGATCGCGGCCCGTTGCTCCCGTACTGGGATGTTTGGCGTCGCGGTGTCGACGGCCGTGCCGGGCGTGGGCAGTCTCTGTCCATTTGCAAAAGCGGGTGTCGGCGCGGTCGCCACGCAGTCCTGGGTCAATCCCTACCTCGGGATCGATGGGCTCCAACTCCTGGCCCAAGGCCAGAGCGCGCCGGCCGTGCTGGAGCGGTTGTTGGCCAAGGACCCCGGCCGCGACGTCCGGCAGGTGGGCATCGTCGACAAAAACGGAACAAGCGCCTCCTGGTCGGGTCCTGAGTGTGTCCCCTGGTTCGGCGGGGTGACCGGCCCGGACTTTGCCGCCCAGGGAAACATGCTGGTGGGTGAAGAGACCGTGCGGACGATGGCTAAGGCCTTCCAAGGCGCCGGGTCCCTGGAACTGCCCGAGCGCCTGCTGGTGGCGCTGGAGGCCGGCCAGGCCGCCGGTGGCGATAAACGGGGGAGGCAGTCCGCCGCCCTGCTGGTCGTACACACCGAGGAGTATCCGTACTGCGAACTTCGGGTGGACGAGCACCGGTATCCGGTCGCGGAGTTGCGGCGTGTCTTCGAAGTGGCGCGCCACCAACTGCTGCCGTTCGTCCGGGGACTCCCGACCCGGCGAACGCCTCTTGGAGGCATTGGCGCCGATGTGCAGTCCATGCTGCTCACCCCGCCTCCATATCGCCCCGGCGGCGGAGGGGGTGCTCCCTAGGGGGCGCGGGCCGCCGGCGCGAGCAGCGTGCAACTGCTTTCGGCATTCTCCCCGGCGGAGCGCAGGCCTGGCCGTGTAGATCCCTAGTGTTTCGCGATC
>VBAN01000390.1:8041-10743 GCA_005882445.1 Candidatus Segetimicrobium genomatis
TAATCCAGGTAGGCCCAGAAAAACTTGCTCCAGAAGGGCGACAGGTACAGCAGGTGTTTCCAGTGGGCAAACCTGGTGAGGGAGACGAGGAACTTCCGGTCGAGGGGGCTCCAGAAGCTGAATGTATCGCGCGCGTAGATGGCGTTGTCGAAGGCGGCGTCGATCTTCGCGAACTCGGAATCGCGCTGCTTTTGCAGCCAGGCCTCGCTGATGGCCACGGGCTTGCCGCAGGCGTTGGCCTGGTCCGTATAAGTGATCAATCTGTTGAGCATGTCACCGTTGACCGGGTAGACGTGGAGGTCGACGAAGTCGATGCCGATCTGGCACAGCAGTTGCAGATACGCTTCCCCATCCCGCTGCCACGTCCCGATGCCGGCCCCCAGCCGTGTCTTCCCCACACCGGATGCGCGCAGTTGCTCCACCAGGTGAGCGGTCATGCCCGAAAAGCCGTCGGGCGTCGCAATATCGGGTCTTCCCGTGAGCTTGCCCTGGGTATCGGGCTCGGAGCCGAGGTTGAGATAGTCGGGCCGGACCTCGCGCACGATCGTCCGGACGACCTCCAGGCGTCCCGCCACGAGCTCGGGGCTGCTCAATGTCTTGTAGTACTGCAGGAGGTTCAGTCCCGAGCCCCCAGAGTAGACCCCGCCGAAGAGGATCGAACTTTCGACGATCAGCCTCATGTTCCGCCGATGGACCTCGCTGGAAAGGTTGCGGTAAAAGTCGGTGAACCGTTGGTCGTCCCCGGGGTCGCCATTGAATTGGAAGAAGGGGCGATACAGCAACGGGAATCCGATGCAGACCGTGACGGCGCGCACGCCGAGGTTCTGCAGCCGCGTCAACTCCAACTTTGCGCCCTCGAACGCACGAGGATCGAGCAGCTGGCGCCCGCGGTTGCAGTTGGCGACCAGCAGCTCTGCGCCGAACTGGACGTCGGAATACCCCCCGTCCCAGCTCCGGCCGACCCTGGCCTCAAAGGCAGAAACGTTCTTGTCCATCATCGCGTAGAGGTCTTTGTACTCACGCGGAACGGTCGGGGGGGGCTGGGCTGAAGCCGGCGTAATCATCAGCAGCGCAACGATGAGAGCAAGTGCTCTGGCCCGCATTGGAAACCCTCCCCCTTTCCAGCGAGGCTGATTCGTCATGATGACCAGGTACAGGCTGCCTCCGGAGCTCCACTTTCCTTTATGCCCTGGAGTGGAAATATCCCGTCCTGGGAGAGCCGCCCGGGGGGCCGAGACGGTGGAGAGGGGAAGATAGTTTTCGTATGCAATCGATAGGTGACACGGCCCTCCCAGACCGCCGGGGAAGGTGGAGGGGGCGAACGATGCGTTCGCGAGGGGATGTCCGGTGATGGAGAAGCTGGGGAAGGCCGGCCAGATAGAAGCGTACCGCGCGCACGACGGGCGGCTCGTGGCCCTGTACGTGTCCGCGGAGTTCAGCGACTACATGAGTTTTCCGCCGTTCGTGAACACGCCGGAAGAGCAGGCCCATCTGGCGCAGGCCTACAAGGTGATCAGCCCGCAGCGGGAGCGCGAGACCAAGGCGCACGTGACCGCGGATGAGCTGCCGCTGCAGGTCGTCATTCTCAATCGCGACCCCGGGTCGTACGTCCGGCCGCACTACCATCCGAACGAGACGCCGGCCGTCACCCGGACGCGACACCAGATCCTCGTCTGTCAGCGCGGACGGATGCGGGTGGGACTGTACACGACCGAGGGGGTGCGTGTAGGGTACGTGGTCCTTCGGCCTGGGGACTTCGTGCTGAGTTGTGAGGGGCACTCGCTGGAGTTCCTCGACCCGGATACCAAGGTGATCGAGATCAAGATGGGTCCCTTCCCCGGCAGCGACGCGGCCGACAAGGTGGATCTCAACGTCGATCGCGATCCGGCGCCGCTGACGCCGAGGTAGACAGGCTCCCGGCACGCTTTCTTGAATGGACCGTCACAATTCGCCCGCGGCAGCGGCGACATGCTGCCGCAGCTCATGACCGGCCGGCTGGGGGAGGAGCGCGATCGCCCTCCCCGGGCAGCCCGTCGCGCCCTCAACCTTGATGGGCAGGAAGATGAAATGCGCGCCGCGGGGAGGGAGACGGTCCAGGCCGGTCAGGTTCTCGATGTAGCGCATTCCCCGCCGGAGCCCCGCGACATGCGCGGTCACCGCGTCCTGGGCCGCCCCGATGCTCGGCGCATCGAGGCCCACCGTGATCACCCCTTTCGCGTGGATATACTCGACCGTCTCCGCTGTTGGCGCCGGCCAGCCGGGTCCCGACCGCGTCACGATGGGATCAAAGGCGTATGACCGGCCGTCGGGCCATGCCCGATAGTGTCGATCCCACCCGGTGCGCAGGAGCACGATCTCACCGGGCCGGAGCGCACTGTAGGCGGCTTCCCACTGCCTGAGGTGGGCCGGGGTGATCCAGGGGCTCGCGCCCGGCCCCCCCTGGCCGGCAAGCGCGCTCACATCGATCACGGCCGCGGGACCCATCAGATCGCGCAGTGGAATCTGTTCGCCGCTTTGAGTGCCGAGCGGTCCGGCGTTCGGCAGCCCCGAGTCCGGCGGAGGGATGAAGTGGACCGGCGCGTCGACGTGGGTGCCGCAATGGTCGTCGATCGTCATCCACCGGATGTGCACAGGTCCCATGTGTGCGTGGACCGGCGATGGATGCCCCGCCTCGGCGAACCAGTTCCACACCTTCTGCTGAA
>VBAN01000395.1 GCA_005882445.1 Candidatus Segetimicrobium genomatis
ATGTTCCTGCGGCTCGGGGTCGCCTACCAGATCGTCGGCGGCCTCAGGTTCTACGAGCGGGCGGAGATCAAGGATCTCCTCGCCTACCTGCGGGTCGCCTACAACGCCGCCGATCAGGCCAGCCTGCGGCGGGTGATCAACGTCCCGCGGCGCGGCATCGGCGACGGGACGCTGCGCCGCCTCGAGGCGTGGGCGGAGGCCGAGCGGGTCTCGCTGTGGGACGCCCTGCGCCGCGCCGGCGACGCCGGGCTCGGGCCACAACTCCGCCGCGCCGCCGCCGAGTTCGTCGGGCTCGTCGAGGGGCTGGCCCGGTTTGCCGCCGATCACCCGGCCCGCGAGGTCGTCCAGCACGCGATCGAGGTGACCGGCTACCGGCGGATGCTCGAAGCCGAGGGGACCGACGAAGCCTACGCGCGGATCGAGAACCTCGATGAACTGGTCGCGGTCGCCGGCGAAGTCGAGGTGACCACCGGCGAGGCGACGTTGGAAGCGTTCCTCCAGCACCTCGCCCTGGTCACCGACGTCGATGCGCTGCAGGACCGGACCGACCGCGTCACGCTGATGACGCTCCACAGCGCCAAGGGCCTGGAGTTTCCGATCGTCGTCCTGGCCGGCATGGAGGAGGGGCTGTTCCCTCACGTCCGGTCGATCGAGGAAGAGGCCGGGGTGGAGGAGGAGCGGCGGCTCTGCTACGTCGGGATGACGCGGGCGCAGCGCCGCCTGATCCTCACGTATGCCCGGCAGCGGGCGGCGTTCGGCACGGCCAGTCCCAGCCTGCCGTCGCGGTTCCTGGCGGAGATCCCCGATGCCCTGCTCGCCCGCACGACCACTCCGCGCACGCCCACCGGCGACTGGCCGGACGAGGACCGGCCCGTCCCCGCCGTGGCCGTCGGCGACCACGTCCGGCACAAGACCTTCGGGATGGGCCGGGTGCTGGAGGTGGACGGCGAGGGGCCCCGCGCGATCGTGACCGTCCGGTTCGACGGCGCCGGCACCAAGCGGCTGGCGCTGGGGTACGCGCCGCTGACCGTGGTGCAGGGCGCCCGGGAGGAACGGACCGAGTGAAGCATCTCGCGGTCATCGCGATCGCCGCCGTCCTGCTCCTGCCCCCAGCGGCCGGCGCGGCGCCGCCGAACGCGAGCCCGACGAGCCCGAGCCTTCCGGGGCTGCCGCATCCCAAGGTGATGCTCGGCGAGCCGGGACGCTTCGGGGGCACGTTTCTCGATGCCCAGGTCGCCGATCCGCGGACCTTCAATCCGATCCTGGTGCAGGAGGCGTCGTCGAGCGGGGCGATCGGCGGGCTGTTCGACGGCCTGGTCGAGGACAACGGGGAGACGACGGAGACCGAGCCCGCCCTCGCCGAGTCCTGGCGGACGAGCCCGGACGGGCGGACCTGGACGTTCAAGCTGCGTCAGGGACTCCAGTGGAGCGACGGGGCCCCGATGACGGCGGACGATGTCGCGTTCACCTTTCATGTGATCTACGACAGCAAGATTCCCAACAGCCTCCAGAACGTCCTCACCGTGGCCGGCAAGCCCCTCGAGGTCACCAAGGTCGACGCCCTCACGATTCGGTTCTGGACCGTGGAGCCGTTTGGGCCCTTTCTGCGGTCAATCGGGGTGGGGATCCTCCCCAGGCACAAGCTCGATGCGCCGTACCAGGCGGGGAAGTTCAACCAAACCTGGGGGGTGAACACGCCCCCCAGCGAGCTCGTCGGGACGGGCGCCTACATCATGACCGAGTACAAGCCCGCGCAGCGCATCACCTATGCCCGCAACCTCCACTACTGGAGGGTCGACCTCGCGGGGCGGCGGCTCCCGTACATCGAGCGCCTCGTGCTGACGATCGTGCCCAGCCAGGAGGCCCACAAGCTGCTGTTCCTCCAGGGGCAGACCGACAGTTACGGGGTCCGGCCGAGGGAATACGCGGAGTTCAAGCGGGGGGAGAAGGCGGGGCGCTACACGGTCTACGACGGCGGCCCATCCTTCGGCTCCGAATTCCTCTCCCTCAACCAAAATCCGCGCAGCGGCCTGCCGGATTACAAACTGAAATGGTTTCAGAACCAGAAGTTCCGCCAGGGCGTGGCCTATGCGGTCGACCGGCAGGCGATCATCGACCAGGTGTACGCGGGGCAGGCGATCCCGGAGTACGGGCCGGAGAGCCCGGCGGACAAGTTCTTCTTCGATCCGCATGTCATGCAGTACCCATACGACCTCGACAAGGCGGCCGCCACCCTCGCCGAGGCCGGCTTCAAGAAGGGCGCCGACGGCCTGCTCCGGGATGCCGATGGGCATCCGGTGGAGTTCATCATCAGCACCAACGCCGACAACCAGGACCGGGTGGCCATCGGCAACATCATCCGGCAGGACCTGGAGAAACTCGGCATGCACGTGACGCTCGCGCCGGAGGCGTTCAACACGCTGGTGAACAAGCTCGTCGAATCCTTCAAATGGGAGGCCATGGTCCTCGGGCTGACCGGCGGGATCGAGCCGCACAACGGCCAGAACGTGTGGAAATCCTCCGGCAGCCTGCACATGTGGAACCCGAAGGAAGCGACCCCGGCGACCCGGTGGGAGACCGAGGTGGACCGGTATTTCAACCTGGGGGCCACGACGGTGGACCAGAACCGCCGGAAAGCGTACTACGACAAGTATCAGGAGATCATCGCCGAGCAGGTGCCGGTGGTCTACACCGCGATCCCAAACGCGTACGTGGCCGTCCGCAACAAATTTGGGAACATCAAGTACACGGCATTCGGCGGACCCTTCTGGAATTTCCCCGTGGTCTATATCAAGCCCTGACGCGCAGCCGGGGCCCGCTCCATGATCCGATATATCCTCCGCCGGTTGATCCTGCTCGGCCCCCTCCTCGCGGGGATCACCTTCGTCAGTTGGGCCGCGATCCAGCTCGCCAAG
>VBAN01000075.1:0-1047 GCA_005882445.1 Candidatus Segetimicrobium genomatis
TGTGGATCGCGCGGATCAACGCGGCCGCGAGACCGCACGGCCTCTCCTACAGCCGCCTGATCCACGGGCTGCGCCGGGCCGGGATCGAGGTGAACCGTAAAGTCCTGGCCGATCTCGCGGTCCGGGATGCCCAGGCCTTCTCCGCGCTCGTCAAGCAGATCCAGCGGACCGAGTAGACGCCGAGCGTAGCATGGTGCGCCCCCGCGAGCCCTCCCCGACCGGGGAGGGCTCGCGCCGTTCGGCGGGCGAGTCCGTCCCCGATCTCGTCATTACCAGCCGCCAGAACCCGCTGATCCAGGACGTTCGGGCGCTGCTCCGATCGTCGTCGCGCCGGACGGCCCGGTGTGTGGCCGAGGGGTGGGGGGTGCTCGAGGCCGCGAGCGCCGCCGGGGCGGAGGTCGACCTCGTCATTTGCACGCCGGCCGCGGCCGGCGATCCCCGCGGAGCAGAGGTCGCCCGGCGGCTCCGGGCCGGGGGCGCCCGAATGGTGACGGTGTCCGCATACGTCTTTGAACCGCTCAGTCAGGTGGAATCCCCCCAGGGGGTGCTCGGGGTGGCCCGGAGACCTCCGGACGCGTCGCCCGCCGTCCTCACCGGTCCACGCGCGCTGATCGCGGTGCTCGACGGCGTGCAGGATCCCGGAAACGTGGGGGCGATCCTCCGCACCGCCGCGGCCGCCGGGGCGACCGGAGCCATCAGCGCGGGCGCGACCGCGGATCCGTTCGGGCCCAAGGCGATTCGGGCGTCGGCGGGCGCGGTCTTCCGCCTGCCTCTGCGCTCGTTCCGCGGCGCGGCCGAGGCCGCCGAGTTCCTCCGGATGAACGGCGTGCGCGTGATCATCGCCGACCCGCGCGGCGATCACCTCGATACTCAGGTGTCGTATGCCAGGCCGCTGGCGCTTGTGCTCGGCAGCGAGGGGCACGGCGTGTCCCCGGCCTGGGCGCAGAGTGGAATGCGCGTGCGCATCCCCATGGCCGGCGCCGCCGAGTCGTTGAACGTGGCGGCGACCGCCGCGATCCTCCTCTACCGGGCCGGCGGGGGCGCCGA
>VBAN01000075.1:1073-3055 GCA_005882445.1 Candidatus Segetimicrobium genomatis
AAGGTGATGCGCGACAGTGTGAGCTTCTGACCTCCAGCCGGCTCGGCGGAGTTGGGGTGGCGGGAGGAGGGGTGGCGCCGTGGACAGCACGTGGACACCAGAGGCGTTCTGGCGGGTGTTTGAGGTCACCGGGTCCATTTGGGCGTATCTCATCTACCGGCAGCTCACCGGACGGAAGCGCGGGTGGGTTGTCCCGATCTTGAACTAGTGCCCGGCGCGGCCGGGTGTGTTGCGGGGAAGCATCCAGCACGCAGCGTGATGACGGAGAGGGTCGGGGGTTCGCGGCGATCAGAGAGGGCCGGCCGTCGACTGCAAGCCGGCCTGCGCAGCGCCCCACGGACGTTCACTCCCGAGCGGTTCGCTGAACCCCGCTGGGGGCGGTAGGCGATCAGGGGGCAGCCGGCCCGTATCCCGGTGAACGAAGCGCCGCCCGCGCCGATCGGCGCGGGCGGAAGAAGGGTGGGACCGCGGAAGACGCACTTCCGTCCCTTGGACGGAGGTGCGTTTTGTGTTGTGCGCCTGCGGTTGCAGGGGAGGGGACGTGGACCTCACGGTAGATCTCAACAGACTGCGCGACATCCTGAGCGAGGNTACCTGGGCCGGCAGGGCGCGGTTACCCTGGTCTTCCGCGATCTCACGAAGGTCCCGCCGGCCGACCGTCCCGCCATGGGGGCGGCGCTCAACGACCTCAAAGCGGCCGTCGAAGCGCTGCTGCAGGCCCGCGCCGACGCCCTGCGCCGCGACGCCCAACCGGCCCGCCTGCGCACCGAGGCCATCGACATCACCCTCCCCGGCCGCCGGCCGCCCCTGGGCCGGACGCACCTTCTCACCAGGACGATGGAGGAGATCGGGCAGATCTTCCGGGGATTGGGGTTCGCGATCGTCGAGGGGCCGGAGGTCGTGCCCGACGAGGAGAATTTCGAACGCCTGAACATGCCCGTCTACCACCCCGCCCGCGATGCCCAGGACTCGTTCTATCTGGGGGGCGGATGGCTGCTGCGGACGCACACCACCGTGGTCGATGTCCACGTCCTCGACACCAGGCGCCCGCCGATGCGGGCCCTGGCGTACGGCCACTGTTACCGCCGGGATCCGGTGGACGCGAGTCATTCTCCGATGTTCCACCAGGTCGACGGGTTCATGGTCGACGAGGGCGTCCGGTTCTCCGATCTGAAGGGGGTGCTGATGGCGTTCGCCCGCGAGTTCTTCGGGCCGGAGACCCGGGTGCGGTTTACGCCGTCCTACTTTCCGTTCACGGAGCCGAGCGCGGAGATGGCCGTCTCCTGCACGAACTGCGGCGGGCGCGGGTGCGCGGTCTGCAAGCGGTCCGGGTGGCTGGAGATCCTCGGATGCGGGATGTTCCATCCCCGCGTCCTGGAGATGGCGCGGATCGATCCTGAAGTCTACACGGCGTTTGCGTTCGGGATCGGCGTCGAGCGCCCCGCGATGCTCAGGCATCGGATCGACGATATCCGGTTGTTCTTCGACGGCGACCTGCGCTTTCTCCGGCAGGTCTAGCGGCGGCCATGCGCGTTTCGCTGGAGTGGCTGCGCGAGTACGTCGAGGTGGACGTTGCCCTCGAGACCCTCATCGAGCGGCTGCACGGCATCGGCCTTCCGGTCGAGCAGGTCGAGCGGGTGGGTGACGACACGGTCCTCGATATCGAACTGACCGCCAACCGTCCCGACTGCATGAGCGTCCTCGGCGTGGCGCGCGAGGTCGCGCTGCTGCTGGACCGGCGGCTTCGGCCCCCGGGCCCGAAGGCCGCGGCGCGTCCCCCAGCCGCCGCGCCGCGCGTGGCGGTCGAGATCGCGGATCCGGAGGGCTGTCCCCGCTTCACGGCCAGGGTGATCGAGGGCGTGCGCGTCGGGCCGTCCCCCGCCCAGATCCAGCGGAGGTTGGAGGCCTCGGGCATTCGGGCGATCAACAACGTCGTCGACGTCACGAACTATGTCATGCTCGAACTCGGGCAGCCGATGCAC
>VBAN01000075.1:3102-17536 GCA_005882445.1 Candidatus Segetimicrobium genomatis
GCGCGGTGGACGGCGAGACGCTGGTGGTCGCGGACGCCGAGCATGCGGTCGGCGTGGCCGGGATCATCGGCGGCGCAGACACGGAGATCGGTCAGGCCACGACCACCGTGCTCCTCGAGGCGGCCTACTGGAACCCCCGCTCGATCGGCCGCACCGCGCGGCAGGTGGGGATCCGGACGGAGGCGTCGGCGCGGTTCGAACGCGGGACGGATCCGGCGGGCCCCCCCCTGGCCCAGGATCGGGCGGCCGCCTTGCTCCGGGAGTGGGGCGGCAGCCGAGCGCTGCGCCGGATGGTCGACGTCTACCCCGGGCGCCTCAGGCGGCCGGCGATCCGCCTGCGCCACGCGCGGGCGGGGGCGGTGCTGGGCATCGACATCCCCAAGGACACGATGGTGCGGATCCTACGATCGCTGGGATGCACGGTCGCCGATGGCCCCCCGCTGCGGGTCCGCGCGCCCTCATTCCGGCCCGACCTCGTGCGCGAGGAGGACCTCATCGAGGAAGTCGCCCGGATCTACGGATACGACCGGATCCCGCTGACCATGCCGCGCGGAGAGACGACCCCAGGGACGCTCGTCCCGGCGCTGCTGAAGGACGCGCGCATCCGGGAGACGCTGGCCCGGTCCGGGCTGACCGAGGTGCTGACGCTGACGCTCGAACCCGCGGAGGTGGCGGCGCAGGGCGGCATCCCGCCGGTCGCGCTCCAAAACCCCCTGGTCGCCGATCAGGCGGCGCTGCGCACGTCGCTCCTGCCCGGGCTCCTCGATGTGCTGTCGGGAAACGCGAACCGGCGCGTCGAGGACGTCCAGGTGTTCGAGCTCGGCCGGGTGTTCCGCGCCGCGCCGCGCGCCAGGCCCGTGGAGCAGCGCTCGCTCGGGATCGCCGTGATGGGGCGGTGGCGGACCGGGTGGAACATCCCCATCGACCAGGCCGCCGCCGATTTCTTTTATCTGAAGGGGATTCTCGAAGCCTTGCTGCGGGATCTGGGGGTGCGCGAATGGCAGGTGGAGCCGCTTGCGCCCCCGGATCCCTGGGCCGATTCGGAGCGACCGTGGTGGCATCCGGCCCGTGCGGCCGTCCTCACCGTCGCCGGGCGGGTGGTGGGCCGGTTCGGGGAACTGCACGCGGATCTCGGCGCGGCGCGCCGGCTGCCCCATCGGGCGTACGTGGCAGAGGTCGATCTGGAGGCGCTCCTCCCAATGGTGGTGCTGGTGGGCACGGCCCCCGAGCTTCCTCGGTATCCCGCGGTGGAGCGGGACATCGCCGTCGTCTCCCCGGACCACCTGCCCGCCGCCGCAATCGAGGAGGCGATCCGCGCCGGCGCGGGCCCGCTGCTGGAAACGCTGGACCTGTTCGACGTATACGCCGGGCCGCCGGTCCCGTCCGGCCACCGGAACCTGGCCTACCGCCTGCGATTGCGGGACCGGGACCGTACCCTGACCGCGGACGAAGCGGAGGAAATCATCCAGCGGGTTCGAATAGGCCTCCAGGAAAAGGGGAGGGGTGGCCGCCACCATCACAGTGAACTGGATCGATTGGCTCACCTTGGCGACCGTCCTCGTCTCCGTCCTCCGCGGCACGCGCTACGGCGTCCTCGCCGGCGTGCTCGATCTGCTGGCCCTGATCGGGGCGTTCCTCGCCGCGTCCGCGCTGTACGCGCACGTCGTGGCGTCCCTTCACAAGGCGCTGTTCCTGCCGACCGAATGGGCGGGCTTCCTGGCGTTTGTGGTCATCTGGCTCGCGTTGTACATCGCGGTGGGGGTTCTCATCCGGCTGATGCACGCGGTCAAAACGGCCCCGGTGTCCGAGATGCTCGGGGGCGTGATGGGCGGCATTCGAGGGGTCGCGTTGATGGGGGCATTCCTGATCATCGCCCTGGCCAGCCCCTTTCACGACGGCTTCGACTCCGACGCCAAGCAGTCGCCCGTCGCGGGGTTTCTCCTGCGCGGGTACGAGTCTCTGATCGTCAACGTCGCTCCGTCGCTGTCCGTGCACATCCCGCGGATTGGCCCCGGCGGCGTGCTGTTCTAGGTGAGCGGCAAGCACCTCGAGATCGCCCGCATCTTCTCGCAGATCGCCGACCTCCTCGAGATCAAGCAGGAATCGGCGTTTCGGATCAACGCGTACCGCAAGGCCGCCCGCGCGCTGGAGGCCCTGGGCGACGACATCGAGGCGGTCGCCGCCCGGGGCGAGCTCCGGAAAATCGGCGGGATCGGCGAGAGCCTGGCCCAGAAGATCGACGAGTACCTCCGGACCGGAACGATCGCGTATTACGATGAGCTGCAGAAGGCGCTGCCCGCCGGGCTCCCCGACCTGATGACGATCCCCGAAGTCGGCCCGAAAACCGCCCTCCTCCTGTACCAGCAGCTGGGGATCGCCGACGTGGAGGCGCTCGAGCAGGCCGCCCGCGCGGGGAAGGTGCGCGAGCTGCCGCGGCTGGGGGCCAAGACCGAACAGAACATTCTTCAGGGGATCGAACGCCGGCGCCAGCAGGCCGCGCGCCAGCCGATCGGGGTCGTGCTGCCGCAGGCGCAGGCGGTCGTGGACGCGCTCGGCGGCGTCGGCGGGGTCGAGGCGGTGAGCGTGGCCGGGAGCCTCCGCCGGATGCGGGACACGATCGCGGACATCGATATCGTCGTGGCGACGCGCTCCCCGGAGGCGGTGATGGAGGCGTTCGCGGGCCTGCCTGAGATTGGCCGGGTGCTGGGCCGGGGCCCCACGCTCACCAGCGCCCTCCTCGGGACCGCGGGGGTGCAGTGCGATGTCCGGGCGATCGAGCCGGAGTCGTACGGGGCGGCGCTGCAGTACTTCACCGGCAGCAAAGACCACAACGTGCAGCTCCGCGAGCTGGCGGTGCGCCGCGGCCTGAAGGTCAACGAGTACGGCGTGTTTCGGGTTGAGGACGAGCGCAAGATCGGGGGGAGCACCGAAGAGGATGTCTACGGGGCGCTCGCCCTCCAGTGGATCCCCCCGGAGATCCGGGAAGCGCAGGGCGAGATCGATCTGGCGCAGCGCGGGGCGCTCCCCACGCTGATCGGCCTGGGGGATATCCGCGGGGATCTCCACATGCACACGACGTGGAGCGATGGGGATGATACGGCGGAGGCGATGGCGCGGGCCGCGAAGGCGCGCGGCTACCAGTACATCGCCATCACCGACCACTCGCGCTCCCTGAAATTTGCCGGCGGGGTGAGCGTCGAGGACCTCCGCGCTCACGCGGACGCCGTCCGGGGGCTCGCCGATCGGGTGGGCATCCGGGTCCTCATCGGCTCGGAGGTCGACATCCTGCCCGACGGATCGCTCGATTACCCCGACGAGGTGCTGCGGACGCTCGACCTGGTGATCGGGTCGGTCCACAGCCGGTTCCGGATGTCCCAGGACGAGATGACCCGGCGGGTGATCGCCGCGATGCAGAACCCGCACCTGGACGTGCTGGGCCACCCCACCGGACGGCTGGTGGGCCAGCGCCCTCCCTTCGAGCTGGATCTCGAGGCGGTGGTCGACGCGGCGCGGACCACGGAGACCCTCCTGGAGATCAGCGCCTACCCCGAGCGGCTTGACCTCCGGGACTCGCATGTCCGGCTGGCGCGCGACCGCGGCGCGCTCTTCGAGATCGGGACCGATTCGCACCGCGTGGACCACCTCCGGACGATGCCGTACGGGATCGGCACGGCGCGGCGCGGATGGGTGGAGGCTCCCAGCGTGATCAACACGTGGCCCCTGGCGCGGCTCCTCGACTTCCTGGAAGGCTGACGCGCCTGCCCAGGGCATTCTACGCGCGGGCGACGCTCGCGGTTGCCCGCGGCCTGTTGGGCTGCTATCTGGTCCACGAGACGCCCCGGGGGCGGGTCGCCGGCCGGCTCGTCGAGGTCGAAGCCTATTGCGGACCCCGCGATCCCGCCAGCCACGCGTACCGTCGGACCCCGCGCAGCGAGGTGATGTGGGGGGTCCCGGGCACCGCCTATGTCTATCTCAGCTACGGGACCCACGCCTGCATGAACGTGGTGACCGAGCCGCGGGGGCGCCCCGGCGCGGTGCTGCTCCGCGCCATCGAACCCGTGGCGGGGGTGGGGTTGATGCGCCGCCGGCGCCGGACCGCCGCCGCGCGGAGCCTGGGGAGCGGCCCCGGCCGGCTGACGCAGGCGATGGGGATCACGCTTGCCCACAACCGCGCGGATCTCGTCTCGGGGTCTCTGTACCTGGCGCGCGGCCCGCGGCGCCGCGAGCCCATCGCGGCGACTCCTCGAATCGGGATCTCTCAGGCGACCGACCGGCGGTGGCGGTTTGTCCTGCGCGGATCCCGGTTTCTGTCGCGGCCCGTTCGGTAGGCCGCCTGCGGCGTGAGCCAGGACGTGCCCGCGGCGACGCGCCGTCCATGGGGGCGCCGCGTGTGGTATCATGCGGGCGGTGCGGATTCTCATGGTGTTTGTCGACGGCGTGGGGCTGGGCGATCCCGATCCGGCCGTCAACCCGCTGGTCCGGGCCGAGACCCCGACGCTCCGCCGGCTCCTCGGGGGGCCGCTGGCCGGGCCGGCGGCGGTCCACACCGCGGAGGCGGTGCTGGTGCCCCTCGATGCCCGGTTGGGGGTGCCGGGTCTTCCCCAAAGCGCGACCGGCCAGGTGACGCTCCTCACCGGGGAGAACGCCTCCCGGCTCGTCGGGCGGCACGTGACCGCCTACCCGACACTGCGCCTGCGCACCCTGCTGGAGGAGCGCGGCCTCTTCACCGAGCTGCGCCGGCGCGACATCCCCGCCACGCTTGCCAACGCCTACACGCCGGAATATTTCACCGCCGTCGCCGAGCGCCGGCTCCGGCACGCCGCGATCACCCTGAACGCGCTGCAGGCGGGGATGCGCCTGCGGGCCGTCGACGACGTGCGCGCGGGTCAAGCCGTCTACCAGGACCTCACCAACGCGCGCCTGCGGGAGTGGGGGCACGCCGTGCCGCTGATCGGCCCGGAGGATGCCGGCCGCCACCTCGCCGGGATCGCCGCCGCCCACGCCTTTACGCTGTTCGAGTACTTCCTGACCGACCTGGCCGGTCACGGCCGGATCGCCGACCGGGTGGGCGTGGTGGAGCAGCTCGATCGATTCGTGGGAGCGGTCCTTGGCGCCGCGGGCCTGGATGAGACCCTCGTGCTCATCACGAGCGACCACGGGAACCTGGAAGACGAGCGGACGGACGGGCACACGCTCAACCCGGTGCCCGCGCTGCTCGCGGGCGCCGGCCGGGAGCGGATGGGAGAGCGGCTGCACGATCTCACCGATGTGGCCCCGGCCTGCCTCGATTTTCTCGTGAAAGCCGATCGAGGCGAGGAGTGGAACCAAGGTAAGGTCGAAGGGAACGGAGAGAGCCACCCGTGACGCCCCGGACCCTGCGGGTGCTCGAGTTCTCCGCGGTCTGCGGGCGGCTCGCCGGGCTGTGTGCCTCCGCGCTCGGCCGGGAAGCGGCCCTGGCGCTGCGGCCGTCCCCGGCGCTGGCGGAGGCGGCGCGGGGTCAGCGGGAAACGTCGGAGGCCAGGGCCCTCGCCGAGTTGGCGAACGGCCTCCCGGTGGGTGGGATCCGCGACATCCGCGATCCGGTCCACCGGGCGTCGATCGGCGGCGTCCTCTCCATCCATGAGCGCCCGCCGGGCGGAGGTCCCGCAACTGGCGGAGATCGCCGACGCGCTCGCCGTGTTTCCGGATCTCGAGCAGGCGATCGGGGAGGCCATCGGCGCGGACGGAGAGATCCTCGACGGGGCAAGCCCCGCGCTGGCCCGGATCCGGCGGGAGCGGCGGACCGCCGACGCGCGATTGCGCGACCGCTTGGAAGAGGCGCTCCGCAGTCCCGCCATCGCGCGGATGCTGCGCGACCCGCTCATCACGATCCGCGGCGAGCGGTATACGCTCCCGGTGCGCTCGGAGTTCCGGCAGCAGTTTCCCGGCGTGGCGCACGATCAATCGTCGAGCGGGGTCACCGTGTTCATGGAGCCGCTCGCGGCCGTTCCGCTCGGCAACCGCCTGCGCGAGCTGGCCGCGGAGGAGCGCGAGGAGGTGACCCGCATCCTGGCGTCCCTGAGCAGCGCCGTCGGGGCGGCGGCCGAGGCGCTCGCGCTCACCCTGGACGGCCTGGCCCGGTTGGACCTCGCGGCGGCGAAGGCCGTGTGGACCTTCGCCGCGCCCGGCATCCCCTGCTCTCCGGCGAGGTGGTGCCAATCGATGCGCAGCTGGGCGGCCGCTTCCGGACGCTCATCATCACCGGCCCGAACACCGGGGGCAAGACGGTGACGCTGAAGACCATGGGGGTCCTCAGCCTCATGGCCCAGGCCGGCCTCCACATTCCCGCGGCCGGCGACAGCGAGGCGGCGGTGTTCCCCCAGATCTACGCGGACATCGGCGACGAGCAGAGCATCGCGCAGAACCTCTCGACGTTCTCCTCGCATCTCGGGGCGATCGTGGAGATCTTCCGCGCGCTCGTCCAGGCCCCGCCCGGAAGCGGGCGCGCCCTCGTGCTCCTCGACGAGGTGGGCGCGGGGACCGACCCCGCGGAAGGGGTCGCCCTCGCCCGCGCCCTGATCGAGGCGCTGCACGCGCTGGGCGTGTGCACCGTGGTCACCACCCATTACAACGAGCTGAAGGCGATGCCGTACACGCACCCGGGGATGGAGAACGCGTCGGTCGAGTTCGACGAGACGACGCTGCGGCCCACGTTCCGGTTGCTCGTCGGCACCCCGGGCCGCAGCAACGCGTTTGCCATCGCCGAGCGGCTCGGGCTGGATCCGCGGATCGTCGAGCAGGCCCGCCGCTCGCGCTCACGCCAGGACACCGACCTGACGCAGGTCCTCCAATCGGTCGAAGCCGAGCGGGAAGCGCTCGCGCGCGAGCGCGAGGCGATGGCCCGCGAGCGCGCGGAACTCGCGGCCGAGCGAGCCCGGGCTGCGGAGGAGGCGCGGCGTCTCGAAGCGGAGCGCCGCCGGCTCTTTGAACGCGCCGGGGCGGAGGTGCAGGCGCTGGTGCGCCGCGGCCGGGAGCAGTTGGACGCGCTCCTCGCCGCGCTCAAAGCGCATCCGTCGCCCGAGACCGCGGAGCGCGCTCGATCGGGTCTGCGCGAGTTGAGCGCCGCCTCCGAATCCTACGCCGCCCAGGGGAAGTCCCCGGCCGGGGGATCCCCCCCGCGGGACCTCCGGGTCGGTGAGAACGTTCTCGTGCTCTCGCTCGACCGGCCGGGAGTCGTCCAGGCCGGACCCGATCACCGCGGGGAGGTCGAGGTGCGGGCCGGGGCCCTCAGGCTTCGGGTTTCCCCGGCCGACCTCAGGCGGCTTCCCGCCGGCGAGGCCCCGGAGCCGGCTCGCAGCCCCGAGTCGGGCCCGGACCTGGCGAAGGCGCTCACGGTGCCCTCCATCCTGGAGCTCCATGGGCTCGGAGCGGAGGACGCCGTCCTGGAATTGGACAAATATTTGGATGACGCGACGCTGGCCGGACTCCGGCGGGTGACGGTCATTCACGGCAAGGGCACGGGCGCGCTGCGCCAGGCGGTGCACGCGCATCTCAAGGGGCACCCCCAGGTGGCGGCGTTCCGGCTCGGCGGAGAGGGCGAAGGGGGAAACGGGGCGACGATCGTGGACCTCGGGGCCCGATGAGCGCGCATCCTCGCCACGCGCACGAGCATCCGGCGCCGGCGGCGGCGCCGCGCCCGTTCATCCTGGCGCTCGCCATCACGCTGGGCTTGATGGCCGTCGAGGCCGTGGGCGGGTGGCTGACCGGCAGCCTCGCCCTGCTGGCCGATGCGGGGCATCTCCTGGCCGATGTCGGGACGCTGGCCGTCGGATTCATCGGCGGCTGGCTGGCGGCGCGCCCGGCGACGGCAGAGATGTCCTATGGGTACCGGCGCGCGGAGATCCTCGCCGCGATCACCAATGCGCTGGCGCTGTGGGTGGTCGCGGCCGCGATCCTCTACGAGGCCGTCCAGCGCTTTCGGATCCCGCATCCGGTCTCGGCGCCCGGGATGCTCCTCGTCGCGCTCGTGGGGCTGGCGGGCAATCTCGTCAACAGCGCCGTGCTGGCGCCCGGCCGCGGCGAGAGCCTCAACCTCAGGGTCGCATTTACGCACGTGCTCGCGGATGCGGCGGCCGCGGTGGGGACCATCGCCGCGAGCTTCGTGATCCTGGTCACCGGGTGGGGGCAGGCCGATGCCGCCGCGAGCGTGGCGATCGCCGGGCTGATCCTCGCCGCATCGTGGCCGCTGCTCCAGGAGGCGCTGCAGGTGCTCATGGAGGGCACTCCCAGGCACCTCTCCGTGCACGAGGTGGAGGCCGCCATGCGGGCCGTGGCGGGCGTCATGAGCGTGCACGACCTGCACATCTGGTCGCTCACGTCCGGCATGGAGGCGGTGAGCGGGCACGTGGTGATCGCGGATCCCCGGGAGAGCCAGCGGGTACTTGGGGATCTCGGCCGGATGTTATGCGACCGGTTCGGGCTCGGGCACGTCACCCTGCAGGTGGAAACCGAGGAGTTCAGCGAGTCCTGGCACCGCGACTGCACGCCGCGGATCCGGACGGGGGTCACCCGATGATGCGATCGGAAGCCGCATGACGGCGTTGAGCCCCGCCGCGCAGCTGGAGCGCCTCCGGCGGGGGACCGTGGAGATCGTCACCGAGGAGGCCCTCCTGGCGAAGCTCGCCGAGGGGCGGCCGCTGCGCGTCAAGCTGGGGCTCGATCCCACCGCCCCGGATATCCACATCGGCAACGCCATCGTGCTGCAGAAGCTGCGGCAGTTCCAGGACCTGGGCCACGAAGCCGTGCTGATCATCGGCGATTTTACCGGCCTGATCGGCGATCCCTCCGGCAAGTCCGAGACGCGGCCGTCGCTCACGCCTCAGGAGATCGAGCGCAACGCGGAAACGTACCGTGATCAGTACAGCCGGATTCTGGATCCCAACCGGACGCGCGTCGCCTTCAACAGCCAGTGGCTCGGGGCGATGACGTTCTACGAGGTCATCAAGCTGGCCAGCCGCACCACCGTGCACCGCATCCTCGAGCGCGACGACTTCGCGAAGCGCTACGCCGAGCGCCTCCCGATCCACCTGCACGAGCTCCTGTACCCCCTCTGTCAGGCCTACGATTCGGTCGCGGTCCAGGCCGACGTCGAGCTCGGGGGCACCGACCAGAAGTTCAACAACCTGATGGGCCGGGAGCTGCAGCGGGAGGTCGGGCAGGCGCCCCAGGTCGTCGTGCTGACCCCGCTGCTGCCCGGGCTGGATGGGGTCCAGAAGATGAGCAAGAGCCTCGGCAATGCGATCGGCATCACCGATCCCCCCAACGAAATGTACGGCAAGGTGATGTCGCTGCCGGACCCGCTGATGATCCCGTATTTCGAGTACTGCACACTGGTGCCGCTCGAGGAGATCCGCGCGTTGGAGGGGGCGCTCGGCTCGGGCCGGGCGCATCCCCGCGACGCCAAGCGGCGGTTGGCCCGCGAGATCACCCGGCGGTACCACGACGAGACGGCGGCCCTCGCCGCCGAAGCGGAGTTCGACCGCGTCTTCGGATCCCGCGAGCTTCCCGAGGAGATCCCCGACGTCACGCTCGGCCGCGATCGTCTGCGCGGGGGACGGATCCGCCTGGCGCGTCTGCTCGTCGAGACCGGCCTGGCCGACTCCAACACCGACGCGCGCCGCCTGATCAGCCAGGGCGGGGTCAGCCTCGACCGCGCCCGCGTCCACGAGGACCTGGAGGTGGAGGTCCGGGACGGGCTGCTGGTGCAGGTCGGCCGCCGCCGGTTCGCCCGCGTCAGGCTGGGCGAGTAACCCCGCTCGTGTCGATTCGTGGCCCGCGCGCCACGCCGCCCGCTCCATGGGAGGGGCAGGACCTTCCGGCGGGGGTCTACCGGTCGGGGCTCGCGCTGATCACGGCCCTGGGGGCGCTGCTGCGGCTGGCGCATATCGCCCGTCCCTTCAACGGCATCGGCGCCAATGCGTGGAACGAAGGCCATTACGCCTTGATCGCGCTGAACTTCGACCGTTACGGCCTGCTCGCACAGCACAACGAACTGGGGCTGGATCACACCTTCGCTCCGGGGGTCCCCTGGCTGATGTGGGCGGCCTTCAGGCTCTTCGGCCCGAGCGAGTGGGCCGCGCGCCTGCCGGTCGTCGTGTTCGGGATCGCCGCGATCCCCCTGGCGGCCGCGGTGGTGCGGCGGCTCTTCCGCAGCGAACAGATCGCGGTGATCGCCGCGGGCTTTGTCGCGACCATCCCGGGGACGGTGTACTACGCGCAGAATGCCCAGCTCGACACCCCCAGCATCTGCTGTGCCCTGGCCGGCGCGGTGGCGTTGTTGCGCTACGGCGATGGCAGGCGGTGGGGCGAGCTCATCCGTGCGGGGGCCTGGGTCGCGCTCGCGGTCTGGTTCAAGTTCACGACCGCGCTGCTCTACCCTGCGTTCCTTGGTCTGTGGTGGCCGGCGCGCCCGCGGCGGCCCCTGAACGCGGTGGCGACGGCCGTCGGCTTTGTCGTCCTCACCGCCCTGCCCAGCGCGGCCTGGGTCTTCTATGGTCTCCGCACGGGCCGGACCCTCGAGTCCTTCTACCACCGCAACTGGAACATGCGCGCCACGGCCGAAGCGTTCCTCGAGTTGCCGCTGATGGTCGGAACGCATCTCTTCCCCCTCATCTTCATCGTGTTTGTGTACGGCGCCGTCGTGGCGGTCCGCTGGCGCACCCGGCTGCGGGGGATCGGCCTCTGGTCCTACCCGTGGCTCCTGCTGTTCGTGGTGGCGCCGCAGTCCACGCTGCTCAACCGCTACTACGATCTGGCGGCGGTGTACCTCCTGACGGCGATCGCCGCGGTGGGGTTGTGGATGCCGCTGGCCCGGCGGTACTCGGGGGCCGGCCTCGTCCGCGCCGCCGTGCTGAGCCTGGGCATCCTCATGGGCGCGCTGGTGGCGTACGACTTGTGGGACCCGACGACCGACCGCCTGGCCAGGGCGATGACGCCGCACGCGCCTCCGCTCGACCCGGTCCCGTTTTACTCAGCCAGGGTCGTGGCCCGTCTGCCCCGGGGCCGCACGGTCGTGGACGCCCCTCAGACGATGTTCTATGCAGGCGGCGATCCGGCGTGGGTGAGCATCGTCGGCGGCGATGGGGATGTCCGCCGGGCGATCGATGCGGAGGCATTCGACTACATCGTGCTCAACGATTACTGGCACGCGCAGGGGCCCTACTATGCGGTCGACGCTGCGCTGCGCGGGCGGTTGACGCGGCACCACTATCATCAGATCGCCCCCGCGGCCTGGGCGCGCGATTGACGCATGGAATCGGTTCCGATACTATGAGAAGCGTAGCGCAGATTATCGTTCGAGCATTGTCGCACTGGGCCCTTAGCTCAGGTGGTTAGAGCGCACCCCTGATAAGGGTGAGGTCCGTGGTTCGAGTCCACGAGGGCCCACCATAGTTTTCAATGTTTTGAGATACTTGAGCCCCCGGCTAGGACCACCGTCCGATCGCCCGCTCTTGCCATCCGGAGGAATTTGCCGCGCTCAAACGGAAGGCCCAAACATTGGCATTCCGCCATGTCTCGTCGGGGCCGCTCGTCCGCGGCGGCCACCGCGCCGACGAGTAGGGGAATCTCAGACACGGGAGGTTGTTCATGAGGAGGCTCGCCATCGGCGCAGCAGCGCTGGCGTCTTTGTTGGTGTTGAGCGCAGGGTCCCCCGTGGGAGCCTGGCATCGGGATGTAGTCGGCGTCCTGGCCGTCCTGCCGGAGGTGTCTTCCGGGGTGGCGAGCAGCGTCGAGGGCCTCACCGTTGGTCCCGACGGCAACATCTATGTCCCCTCGTTCGGCTTCAACAGCAAGGGCGCCATCACCGGCAACGCCGTGCTGTTCGTCTTCCAGCCCGATGGACAACTGGTGAGGCAGGTCCGTATCGCGAATTCGAGCCCCCACATGATCGGGCTGGCCTTCAACCCGGCCACCGGGGATCTGTTGGTCTGTGACTTTGGGGCGGGGGTGCTGCTCAAGGTGGACCCCGACACCGGCAACTCGTCGGTGTTCATGACGCCCGCGCTGCCAAACCCGGGTCTCAACGCGCTGACCTTCGACGCGCACGGTAACGTCTACGTGTCGGATTCATTCAACGGCGTGATCTGGAAGACCGGACCCGCCGGGGGCACGCCGGCCCAGTGGAGCCATGACCCGTTGCTCGGCCCCGGTCAAGGCCTCACGCCGCCCTTCGGGGCCAACGGAGTCGAGTTCAACAACAAAGGCACGATCATGTTCGTCGCGAACACCGCCTCCCACCAGATCATCCAGATCCCCGTGCTCCCCGATGGCAGCGCGGGCCAGGCTTCGATCTTCATCACCGGCATCAACGCCCCCGATGGCATTGCCGTCGACACCCCCGATAACCTCTGGGTCTGCGCCAATCAGGAGGACGAGATCGTCGTTGTTGACCCGACGGGGAAGGTGATCGCGAAGCTCGGGGACTTCAACGGAATCACCGAGGACGGCGAAGTGCGCGGTCTGCTGTTCCCGGCCAGCCCCGCGTTCAGCCTGGACGGCAAGACCCTGTACGTCTCGAATTTGACCCTGTTCCTGCCGTACGCCGGCGCCCAGGCGGCTATCGACTCGGCATGGACGCTCAAGGTCAAGCGCTACACGGTCGCCAAGATCCGTGTCGAGATCCCGCCGCCGTCGGACGGCGATCGCTGAGAAGCGGCGGTTGAAAAACACCGTCTCGAGACTGATAGTGATGGGGCTACTGGCAGTACCCATCATCCTCCAGCAGGGTGGCACCGGGCGGGCTCAGGCCGGTGCGCCCATCGGTGTCACTGGCGACCGGTACCCCAGATGGTCCCCCACAGGCGAGCGCATCGCGTTCGTCTCGGACCGCGATGCAAAGCCCGAGATTTACATCATAGACGCTGATGGGAAAGACGTGCGCCGGTTGACGACATCACCACCCGGCGTGAGCAGTTCCAGTCCGGCGTGGTCTCCCGACGGTCGGCTCATCGCTTTTGCTTACACATCTTTGTCATGAACGCGGACGGCACCGGCCAGCGTCTTCTGGTATCGGGTCGATCCTGGGGGCCGGCGTGGTCGCCGGATGGGCGAAAGATCGCGTTTCTCTCGGACGAAACCTCCGGGGTATCCGTGATCGCTGCTGAGGGCGGTCAACAGGTAAACATCTCTTCCGGAGCGTTGACGGGGCGCGATGCATTGGTGGATGCTGCCAGTTGGTCGCCCGACGGCAAACGCCTCGCGTTTGCGACATTGGAGACTAAGGTTTCCACAACCCCGGCCGATGAAGGCAGCGCCACCTATAGCTATACTTACAATGGCGTGAACCTTTACTTCTTTAATTCGAGGCGGTTCCACATCGTTGACGCTGATGGCAGACACCCAAGGACACTGGCCAACACGGTCGTAACCCGTGGCTCCACCGCCCTCTCTTACGGTCCCGCGTGGTCCCCTGACGGGATTCGCATCGCCTTCGTATCCGCTGAGCGAGGGTTCCCGCAGATCCACACCATGAAGCCAGACGGAAGTGATCGCGTGCAGCTGACCTCCCAAGGTTCCAACTATGATCCCGTGTGGTCACCAGACGGTCGCCGCATCGCGTTTATCTCCGATCGTGAGGGAGAGCGTCACGTCTTCGCGATGAACGCAGACGGCAGCGGGGAACTTTCGGTGACAGGATCTGGAGAATGGGACGGGCCAACCTGGTCACCGGACGGACGGCGGATCGCGTACGCCTCGAAGCGCGGCGAACTGTGGCGCCTCTATTCGGTGAACGCGGATGGCACCGGTGAAAGACAGCTCACCCAAGGTTGGTGAGCGACTGCGTGGCTGGGAGCACTCGGAGAGGATGAGGAGGAATAAGGCCGAGGCATAACGGGGAGCCGTTTGTCGGGGAAGGGGGGGGAATCCGCCAAGGGCCCCCCGCAATGCCTCTGCGATTCTTATCCCCACTTCCAAACCTGGTTAAACCTAAATCTTTGGGACCAGGCCGGCCCCGAACGGCCAATCCCGAGATCCCGCGCGCGTGGCCCGGAGGCACCCGCATCCAGCCTCTGAGATCCCCAGCGCGGGACGCGTAGCCCCCCGTGTTCTTCTTGATGCTCCCCACCAGGAGGAGTATACTGTGGCGGGTATTCCCGATGTGTGCGCGGGCAATTGCGCTCGCGCAAGAGGGGGCCCAGACCCCCGGCCAGAGTCGCAGCTGCCATCGCCGAAAAGGTGCCCGTAGTGAGCAGAACCCCTGAACGCCCGAACTCGTCGAAGGCCGGTGCCCGAGGTCGCCCTCTCGGATGGCCGCCGCGCATGGGGGACACCCGCCAGCTCAAGCAAAATTTCGTCCTCCTGACCCCGTACCTCACCGCGGGGTTCCTGGTCGGATTGGCCATCCTGCTCGCCGGCTTCGGCGTGCTTGTGGGAACGGCGCTGGCGATCAGCGCCC
>VBAN01000075.1:17645-20451 GCA_005882445.1 Candidatus Segetimicrobium genomatis
TCGGACGTTTCAGCGGGCCGTGATCGACACCGAGGATGCAGGCTTCTACCGCCACCACGGGATCTCGCTCCGCGGCGTGCTCCGGGCCTCGTTCCGGAATGTCCGCGAGCGAGGTCTGGCGGAGGGCGGCAGCACGATCACGCAGCAGCTCGCCCGGAACCTCTTCCTCACCAATGAGAAGGCGCTCAGCCGCAAGATCGCCGAGATGCTGCTGGCGGTCCAGATCGAACGGCGGCTGACCAAGGACGAGATCCTCGAGCGCTACCTCAACCAGGTGTATTTCGGACAGGGCGCCTATGGTGTGGAGGCGGCCTCGGAAGTGTACTTTGGGAAGCCGGCCCAGGACCTCACGCTGCCGGAGAGCGCGCTGCTGGCGGGACTGATCCGCGCTCCCTCGTACGATTCCCCCTACGACCGTCCGGATCGGGCCATGGCGCGCCGGGCGGAGGTCCTCCAGCGGATGGTCGAACTCGCGGACATCAAGCCGGCGCAAATGCGGGCGGCCCAGTTGGCGCCGATCCAGCTCGTGGACAAGGGCAACGCGGGGTTCATCGGCATCCGGGCGCCGTGGTTCGTCAGTTACATCCTCCCCACGCTGCTCCAGCGATACGGCGAAGACGTGTTGTACAAGGGCGGGCTCCGCATTTACACGACGCTCGATCTCGCCTGGCAGGCGCAGGCCGAGGCGGTCGTGAAAGCGGGGATCGACCGGGCGGACCACGACAAACTGAACGCGCACCAGGGCGCCATGATCGTGCTCGACCCGCAGACCGGATCCATCCGGGCCATGATCGGCGGGTATGACTTCCGGGCGAGCCAGTTCAACAGGGCCTGGCAGGCCCGCCGCCAGCCGGGATCGGCGTTCAAGCCGTTCACCTACGCCGCCGCCCTGCTGCGGGGGATTCCGTTCACCACCATGCTCCAGGACGACCCGATTTCCTATACGCTGACCGACGGCACGACCTGGGAGCCCAAGAACTTCGATAACAAGTGGTACGGTTGGGTGACGATGCGGTACGCGCTCGAGAACTCTCTTAACGCGGCAACCATCCGGCTGGAGGAGCGGGTGGGTCCGGAGAACATCGTGGCCCTGGCCCATCGTCTGGGGGTCGAGAGCCTCCTGCAGCCCACCCCCTCGCTGACGCTGGGCGCGTCCGACGTCACGCTGATGGAACTGGCGTCCGCGTACGGGGTGTTTGCCAGCGGAGGCGTGCGGGCGGCCCCGATGGCCATCCTCAAGGTCACCGACTCGAAGGGGAACGTCCTCGAAGACAATGTGCCGCAGCGCACCGTCGTTCTCAGCCCCGAGGTCGCCTACATGATGGCCGACCTCCTCAAGGGTAACGTCCGGCGGGGCACGGGCGCCGCGGCCAACCTCGGGATCCCGCAGGGCGGCAAGACGGGGACGACCGACGACTACCGGAACGCCTGGTTCATCGGGTTCACGCCGACGATCGTCACTGGGGTGTGGGTGGGGAACGACGACAACTCTCCGATGAAGAAGGTGACGGGGGGCGGCCTTCCCGCCCAGATCTGGGCGGCGTTCATGAAGCCGGTGACGGACACGATGCCGAAGACCGACTGGCCGCGTCCGGCCGGGGTCGTCGAGGCGGTCACGTGCGGCACGACCGGTCTGCTGGCCGCATCGGACTGCCCGGACCCTCACCCCGAGTTGTTCATCAAGGGCACGGAGCCGACGACCTATGATCAATCACACGGCACCTCGTCGCCATCGGGTGCGGCGGGGCCGTCCACGGCGGCGGCCGCCGGCCAGGTGGCCGCGGGCCAGGCCACAGCCGTGGCATCATCTCCGGCGTCGTCGCTCCCGCTGACCGTGACCTCCCCCCGGAACGGGTCCCAGGTCTCGGCGCCGTTCCTGGTCAAAGGCACGACGCGGGCAGGGGCGGGCGTCCATGTCGCCGTTCAGCTGAAGGCCGGGTTCCTGAATATGCAGGTGGCGGACGCCGATGCTCCCGTGGATGCGTCGGGAAACTTTGCGTACCTCGTGAACCCGGCGGTCAAGCCGGCCGGTGGAACGTTCACGATCGTGGTGAGCGCGGCCGCCGGCCAGGACACCGCCTCGACGGCCGTCTCGGTGCAGGAGCAGTAGACGAGCGGCTAGTCGCGGGACTATAGTGGAAGCTGCCCCCTTGGTCGTGTTGCGGGGATCCTAGGCGTTTTGAATCGCCCCGGCGGATGTTCGGGGCGGGCATGCGTGAACCGGGAAGCGAGGGATCGGCTGTGTCCGGACACTCCAAGTGGCACAACATCAAGATCAAAAAGTCCAAGGTCGACCAGCAGCGCGGCAAGCTGTTCAGCAAGCTGGCGCGGGAGATCATCATCGCGGCGAAGGAAGGCGGCGGGGATCCGTCCGGCAACATGCGGCTGCGGGCGGCCGTGGAGCGGGCGCGCGAGGCCAGCATGCCCAACGACAACATCCAGCGGGCGATCCAGCGGGGAGCGGGCGGGGCGGAAGGGGCGGCATACGAGGAGATCCTCTACGAGGGCATGGCCCCCGGCGGGGTCGCGGTGCTCGTCCGCGCGCAGACCGACAACAAGAACCGGACGGCCTCGGAGATCCGGAACATCTTCGCGAAGGGGGAGGGGACCCTCGGCGCGTCGGTGGGATGGCTGTTCGAACAGAAGGGCCTCATCACCGTCAGCAAAGCGTCGGCATCCGAAGAAGAGGTGCTCTCCAAGGCCGTCGAGGCAGGCGCCGAGGATGTGAAGGCGACCAGCGACGAGTACGAGATCACCACCGCCCCGGAACATTTTGCCGCCGTTCGCCAGGCGCTGGAGAAGGCCC
>VBAN01000391.1 GCA_005882445.1 Candidatus Segetimicrobium genomatis
CCTCCACGCAGAGCCGGAGCATCTCCTCCCCGGCGCGGATGACCCGGTCGGTTTCCCCGGGGACGCGCGCATCGAAGATGATCAGCGGGTGCAGGTTGCCGTCGCCGGCGTGGAACATGTTGACCAGGGTCAGCCGCTCGCGCCTGGCGATCTCCTGCACGCGCCGCATGATCGCCGGGAGCTGGGAGCGGGGCACCGCGGCGTCGTGCAGGTAGTAGTTGACCGCGATCCGCCCCATCGTCCCAAACGCCGCCTTGCGCCCGAGCCACAGCGCCTGCCGCTCCTCCTCGGCGTGGGCGATGCGCACCTCCACGGCGTCGTGGCGCCGGCAGATCGCGTCGACGAGGCGATCCAACCGCGGGAGGGTCTCGCGCAGCCCCTCGACTTCAATGAGGAGCACCGCTTCGGCGTCCAGCGGATAGCCGGCGTGGACGAACGGCTCTATCGCCTGGATGGCGTTGTGGTCCATCATCTCGAGCGCGACGGGGCCGACGCCCCGCCCGATGATCTCGGTGACGGCTTCGCACGCCCGGTCGAGGTCCTTGAAGATGGCCAGCGCGGTGGTCAGCGACTCCCGCCGCCGCAGGAGGCGCACCCATACGCGCGTCACGATGCCGCAGGTGCCCTCCGACCCGACAAGCACCCCGGTGAGATCCAGCCCGGGGCTGTCCGGGCCCTCGGCGCCGACGCGAACCAGCGCTCCGCTCGGCAGCGCCACTTCCACCCCCAACACGTGGTGGGTCGTCACCCCGTAGGCGATGGTATGCGGGCCGCCCGAGTTATGGGCGACGTTGCCGCCGATGCTGCTGGCGTACTGGCTGCTGGGATCGGGCGCGTAGAAGTAGCCTTGGGCGGCCACCGCCTTCGTGAGATCGATGTTCGTGACCCCCGCTTCCACCACCATGACGCGGTTGTCGAGATCGATCTCGAGGATCCGGTTCATGCGGGTCATCACCACGACCACGCCGCCGACGATCGGCAGGGCCCCTGCCGCCACCCCGGTGCCGGCCCCGCGGGGCACCACCGGCACCCCGTTCCGGGCGGCGGCCTGGAGGACCCGGGCGACCTCCTCCGCGCATCCCGGGAGCACCGCGAGATCCGGGACCGCCGTGATGTTGGACGCGTCGTACTCGTACGCCAGCAGGTCGCCCGGTTCCGAGAGCAGATGCTCAGGCCCAACGATCTCCCGGAGTTCGCCCACGAGGGCGGCACGGGAGGTCAGGCGGACGCGGGCGGCGGGGAGGCCCATGCTGGGTGTCGTTTCTTTCACACGGTGGGGAGCTGTGAGGCCCTCCAGGCGGAGATGCCGCCGACCAGGTCGGTCACCTCACCCACGCCGTGCCGCTGGAGAAGGCTGGCGGCGATCGACGAGCGGTAGCCGCTGGCGCAGTGGACGACGATCGCCCGCGGCCCGTGGGGCACCTCGCGCAGCCGCTCGTGCAGGTGCTGGAGGGGGATATGCCGGCTGCCGGCGATGCTCGCGGCTTTTCGCTCCGCGTCCGTCCGCACATCCAGGACGATCGGAGGATCGTGCGAGGCCAGCTGTTCGGCCAGAGTCGGCGCCGTCACGCGGGGCACCCGCCCGACCAGATCGCGGCGCGCGTCGACCGCGCCCATGCCGCCCGCAAGATACCCGGCGATGTGGTCGAACCCGATGCGGCCGAGCCGCAGCGCCGATTCCTGCTCCCGCCCGGAGCCGGCGATGATGACGATCGGCGCCGCCCGGTCGAGCAGCGTCCCCGCCCAGCTCGCGAACTGGCCGCCCAGGCCGATGTTGACGCTGCCCGCGAGGTGCGCCCCGGCGAAGTCGGCGGGGTCCCGGGTGTCCAGCACCTGGGCCCCCTCCCCCCGCAGCCGCAGCAGTTCCTCGAGCGTCACCGGCCGGAGCACCCGCGCGAGCGTCGCCTCGAGCGTCGGCCGCTCCTTCGTGTTGAGGATCGCGTCGTAGGTAAAGTACGGGGGCGCGTCGGGCTGGTCGGCCATGATGATCGCGATGAACGCCGCTTTGCTCATCGGCTGGAGCGCGTAATTGTAGCGCCGCTGCACACCGATCGTGGAGACGGTGTCCGTGCTCAGATTCTTGCCGCACAGCGATCCGGCGCCATGAGCCGGGTAGACGAGGGTGGCGTCGGGAAGCGTGAGGAGCTTCTCCCGCAGCGAGTCATAGAGCATCCCGGCGAGCTGGGCCGCCGACCAGCCGAGCGCCGCCCGGAGGTCCGGCCGCCCGACGTCGCCGATGAAGAGCGTGTCGCCCGTCAGCACCGCCTGCGGAGCCCTGGAGTCTTTCTCCAGATCATAGGCGAGAATCGAGATGGACTCCGGAGAGTGCCCGGGCGTCTCCAGGACCGCCAGGCGCACGGACCCGAAGGCCACCGCGTCTCCGTCGCCGGCCGGGGTGAAGGCGTACTCGGCCGCGGCCCGACGGCCGAGATAGATCCGGGCGCCCGCGCGATCCCGCAGCTCGAGGTGCCCGGCCACGAAGTCGGCGTGGAAGTGGGTGAGGAATACGTGGCGGATCGTCAACCCCAGACGGGCCGCGTCCGCCAGATACTGGTCCACATCGCGCTGCGGGTCGACGACGGCCGCGGTCCGGCTCGCCTCGTCGCCGATGAGGTACGAGGCGTGGGCGAGGCAGCCGAGGTAGTACCGGGTGAGGATCATCCGGCGATCATGCCGCCTCGACGACGGCGGCGATCCCCTGCCCCCCGCCGATGCAGAGCGCGGCGAGCCCGTAGCGCTCGCCCCGATGGCGGAGCTCGTAGAGCAGGGTCAGCAGCAGCCGGGCGCCGCTCGCGCCGATGGGGTGCCCGAGGGCGATCGCCCCGCCGTTCGGATTGACGCGCTCCCGGTCGAGACCGAGTTCCTTCTCCACCGCCAGGTACTGCGCGGCGAACGCCTCATTCACTTCCACCACCCCGATCTGGTCGAGCCGCAGCTCGGCCCGGGCGAGCGCCTCGCGGGTGGCCGGCGCCGGGCCGATGCCCATGATCTCCGGCGGCACCCCGACGGCCGCCCAACTGCGCAGCCAGCCGAGCGGGCGGAGCCCCCTGCGGGCGGCGACGCTCTCGGCGGCAAGGACGACCGCCGCGGCGCCGTCGTTGATGCCGCTGCTGTTCCCCGCGGTGACCGTCCCGCGCTCTCGAAAGCGCGCCGGCAGCTGCCGCAGCCGCTCCGCCGTGGTCTCCGGGCGGATGTGCTCGTCCTCCGCGACGGGGCGCGCACCGGGACCCGGCACCGGCACGATCTCCTCCGCGAACCG
>VBAN01000392.1 GCA_005882445.1 Candidatus Segetimicrobium genomatis
AAGGCTCGACGGTGTTCAAGGACCTGATCAGGAGCGGCGGCCTGGCCCGGCTCGCGGACCGCCGCCAGGCCATCGGCCTGCGCGCGGGACTGCAGGTCACCGCGGTCGACTACTTGAGCGCGATGCGGGTGCGGCGGATGCTCCAGGAGGCCTTCGTCCAGATCTTCTCGGCGGTTGACGTGATCCTGGCTCCTTCGCGCTACGCACCGGCCGGGCGGATCGATGAGCCCCTCGATCCCCTCTGGCGGACCCGCGACCCCGGCGCCGTACGCAGGGCGCGCCGCGGCGTGCCGGGGGGCGGCGGGGTCGCGCTGGTGCCGGCGGGAAACCTGGTCGGACTCCCGGCGCTCTCGCTGCCGTGCGGGTTCAGCACCACCCGTCTGCCCCTGGCCGTACAACTGGTCGGCCGGCCGTTCGGCGAGGACACCCTGATCGACCTCGGCCGCGCCTACCAGGCGGCCACGGATTGGCACCGCCGGACGCCCCCGGTCCCGTGGAAGCCGATCGAAGCGAAGCGTGGGCCAAAGGGAAGGTCCGAACGATCGAAGTGAGCCGGCGCACCGCGGAGGTCGTCGTCATCGGCGCCGGGGTGATGGGAGCGAGCGTCGCCTACCACCTGGCCCGGCGCGGGTGCCGGAACGTGCTGGTCCTGGAGCGTTTCGATCGGCCCGGACTCGGGAGCACGGGCAGGGCGACCGGCGGCTTTCGCAGCCAGTTTACGACGGACGTCTACGTCCGCCTCTCGCTCGCGGCCCGGGACCGGCTCGAACGCTTTCGGGAGGAACTGGGCGTGGACCCCGGCTACCGGCCCGTCGGCTACCTGTTTATGGCGCGGACGGCGGCGCAGCTCCAGGCCCTTCGGGCCGCGATGGCGATCCAGCGGGCGGCGGGCCTCCGAGACGTGCGCGAGGTGGGCCAGGACGACATCCGCCGGCTGTCGCCCGCGGTGCGCGCGGACGACCTGATCGGCGGCACATTCGGCCCGACGGACGGCTACATCGTGCCGCTCGAGATCATGCGCGGGTTCATCGAGACGGCGCAGCGGCTGGGGGTCCAGTTCGAGTACGATGCGGGGTGGGTCGAGTGCGTGGCCGAGGGCGGGCGAATCGTGGGAGTGCGCACCGCGCAGGGCGTTGTGGGGACGCGGCGGGTGGTCAACGCCGCGGGCCCCTGGGCGGGCCTGGTCGCCCGGACGGCCGGGGTGGACATTCCGGTCAGCCCGCTCCGGAGGCAGACGGCGGTGACGCAGCCGTTTCCCCGGCTGCCGGCGGATACGCCGATGACCATCAACGTGGACGATGGATTTCACTTCAGGGTCCGGGACGGGCGCGTCTGGCTGCTGTGGCCGGAGGACCTGCCGGCCGACGATCCCTTTGACGTCACCTTCGACCGCTGGTGGCTCGACGGTCTGCTGCGCCGGGCACACGATCGGGTGCCCGTTCTTCGGGAGGCCGAGATCGACCTGGAGCGGTGCTACTGCGGCCTCTATGAGATGTCCCCGGACAAGCACGCCCTTGTCGGGCCAGCGCCTGGGGTGGAGGGACTCTACCTGATCAATGGGTCATCGGGGCACGGCGTCATGCACTCCCCGGTGCTGGGGGAGCTGCTGGTCGAGATCATGCTGGACGGGCGCGCCCACACCCTGGACATCCACGCGCTCCGGCCGTCCCGCTTCGCCGAAGGCGCCCCCAACCCGCAGAGCGAGATCCTGTGACGGTCGACGATGCGCGCGGGATTCGCGCTAATGAGGAAGGGAGTGAGGGCATCGTGAGCGTCCGGTACCGGGGGATTATTCCGCCGATGGTGACGCCCTTTGACGAGCGCGAGGAGATCGACATCCGGGCCCTGCAAGGAGAGGCCGAGTATCTGATTGGTGTGGGATGCACGGCCCTCACGGTGGGCGGGAGCACGGGCGAGGGGGCGGGATTCAGTCCGGAGGAGGTGCGCGCGGCCGTGCGCGCGGTCGCGACGCAGACGCGCGGGCGCGTTCCGGTGATCGCCGGCGCCATCCCCGACACCACGCGCGAGGCCGTGTCCCTGGGGAAGGGCGCTCGGGAGGCCGGGGCGGATGCGCTCCAGGTCACGCCGCCGCACTACCTCTTCCCGCCCGGGCCGGACGATACGGTCGAGTACTACCGCACCATCGGGCAGGCTGTCGGGCTGCCGATCGTCGTGTACAACGTGGTGCCGTGGGCAACGATCGACGTCCCGACGCTCGTCCGCCTGCTGGATCTTCCGAACGTCGCCGGCGTCAAGCAGAGCGGCGGGGACATCCACAAACTCTCGGAGCTGCTGCACGCCGCCCGTGGAAAGGCGTCGATCCTCACGGCCGTGGACGACCTCCTGTACCCATCGTTCGTTCTCGGCGCAGATGGGGCCGTCGCCGCCATCCTGACCGCCGTGCCGACGCTCTGCGTCGCTCTGTTCGATGCGGTGCAGCGAGGAGACCACACCGCCGCCCTCCAGATCCACAATCGCCTGGTCCCCGTGTGGATGGCGCTCAGCGGCCCCAACCTTCCGGCGCGCGTCAAAGCCGCGTTGAAACTCCAAGGCCGACACGGAGGGCGGTCCCGCCGCCCGATGAGCGTCCCGTCCGGCGAGGACGTCAGCATGATTCAGGAGGCGCTCGAGCGGGCGGAGCTCGTGACAGTGGCGTAGTCTCGGGAAGCGCCGTCGTCCCACCGAGGCAGGCTTGCTCCTGGCGAGGCGCCGTTTTCGCGCCCCCGCTTCGCCACAAGATTACGCCCTACCGGGCGGGCCGCATGCTGGGCCCGCGGCGTGAACCAGAACGCCCACCGCGGTCTGCTCGGCCGGCGGTGGCGGTGCCCATGTCGGGGGTGCTGGGTGGGGAATAGTCGCCGCCTGCGTCAGGGCGGCCGGGCGGCTACACCCGGCCCAGGCAATTGTTGCCAGGAGAGAATCACCATGCCCTTCCCAAAGACGCTGAGCGCGAGGGGGTCAAATCGGAGCACCACGGTCGCGTTCCGATTGGCAAAGCTGGGATTCGCTGTCCCTCGGTTGTCGTGGTACATGGCCCCAATCTGATCCACGAGGGCTCCGGGTTCAACGGCCATCCCATCCTGCGAGTAGACCAGGCCGTCGACGGTCAGGGTGGTCCCCGGGCACAAGATCAGACGTCCGGAGCCGTTCACGCGCTGGCCCCGGCACATCGCGGTCACGCGTTTCACGGGGTTTGGGAATCCGAACACGAGGATTCCAGGGGCCCGGCGGCCGGCGACGGTCGAGAGGTCATGTCGTATGGTGAGGGCGGCCTTGTTGTCGACGACCAGATCGCCTCTGACCGCGAGCGTGATCTCACCCAGGTTCACGCTTTGGATAAATTGAAACGACCCGTCAACGAAGATCGTACCGTGGAGGGTTCTCGATGGGTGGGCCGTGAGAAATGCGACGATGCGGTACCATGTCATAAGGTCGTAGTCAGAGCTCTCCTTGGGAAAGCCTAATTCCTTGTTGATCTGAGCGTTTGCCGTATTCTGTGCGGCCTGGGCGCGAAACGTCTCGGGATCGAGCGCCAGGGGGGGCACCACGTCTTCCCGGATGCGGCCGGCATAGACATGGCGCACGTAATTCGCCTCGCGGAGCTCCGAGATCCCTTGCACGTCGGTCAAGCCGTCTGCCACGGTGACGCACGCATGCGACGTCCCACACCGGTTTAGCATGAGCCCGGTCGCCGGCTTGGCCTTGACGATGTCTCCGAAGACCGACGAGAGCCACG
>VBAN01000394.1 GCA_005882445.1 Candidatus Segetimicrobium genomatis
CCCCGGGATGCCGATGGGGGGTGCGCCGATGGCGAAGGTGTACGGGAAAGCGGTCGTCGAGGAGTACCTGAGCAGGAACCGGCGCTCGAAAGAACTGCACGAGCGCGCCCGGTCGGCGCTTCCCGGTGGCGTCACGCGCACCTCGGTGTACTTTGATCCGTTTCCCCCCTACGTGGCGCGCGGGCTGGGGTCCCGGATCACCGACATCGACGGCAACGAGCGGATTGATTTCTCGAACAACTACACCTCGCTGATCCTCGGCCACTGTCCTCCCTCGGTGGTCGCCGCCGTGCAGGCCCAAGTGGCGCGAGGGAGCGCGTTCGCCGCGCCGACCCCGCATGAGGTCGACCTCGCCGAGCGCATCATCAGACGGGTCCCTTCGGTGCAGCGCATCCGGTTCGCGAGCTCGGGGACCGAGGCGGTGATGTTTGCCCTCCGGCTTGCCCGCGCCTCTACCGGGCGGCGGAAGGTCGCCAAGGCCGAGGGCGGGTTCCACGGCACGTCCGAGTATGCCGCGGTCTCCGTGAGCCCGGATCCGGCCGAGGCCGGCGACGCGCGATCCCCCGCGGCGCTTCCGGCCGCGAGCGGGATGACGGACGGAGTGGTCGGCGATGTGGTGGTGTTCCCGTTCAATGATGCGGAGGCGACCGAGGCGATCATTCGCCGGCACCGGGAGGATCTCGCCGCCGTCATTATCGAGCCGGTGCTGGGATCGAGCGGCATGGTCCCCGCGCGGCGGGACTACCTCGAGCGGCTGCGGGACGTGACGGCGCGGCACGGCATCCTGCTCATCCTCGACGAGATCATCACCCTGCGGCTGGCGCCCGGCGGCGCGCAGAGCCTCTATGGAATCGCGCCGGATCTCACCGTCATGGGGAAGATCATCGGCGGAGGCTACCCGGTCGCCGCCTTCGGCGGCCGGGCGGACATCATGGCGCTCCTCGATCCCGCGGGGGGCCGGCCTCCCATTCCCCAGAGCGGCACGTTCAACGGGAATCCGATCGGGATGGTGGCCGGGGCGGCGACGCTCGACGCGCTCACGCCGGCGGACTACGAGCGTCTGAACACGATGGGCGACGATCTCCGGCAGCGCCTCCGGACGCTGTTCGCGCGGAAGGGCATCGCGGCGCAGGTGACGGGGATGGGCTCGCTGCTGAACCTTCACTTTACCGATGTCGAGGTCACCGACTTCCGGACGATGCGCACCGGGGACGCCGACCGGCTGCGCCGGGTCTTCTTCGGCCTCCTGAACGAAGGGATCTTCCTGGCGCCGCGCGGCATGGCGTGCCTCTCGACCCCGATGGCCGAGGGGGAGATCGCCGCCTTCGCGCGGGCCGTCGAGCGGACCCTCGACGGATGAGCGCCTCGATCTCCACCCATGTGCTGGACACGCGCCGCGGAGCGCCCGCGCGCGGCCTCCGGGTGGAATTGTTTCGCAAAAACGTCCGGCTCTCGGCCCGGGTCACCGATGCCGACGGGAGGATCGCCGATCTCGCCCAGGCCCCCCTCCGGCCGGGGACCTACCGCCTCGTCTTCCGCCTGGGGCGGCGCAGCGGGTTTTTCTCGCGGATCGAGGTCGAGTTCGTCGTGGCCGACCCCAGGCGGCACTATCACATCCCGCTGCTCCTGGCGCCCTACGCATGCATGACCTACCGCGGAAGCTGACCGTTGACGACCTGGCCGCGCTCTTCGAAGGACGGACCCGATTCGTGGAGCGGCTGGCCGGACGCCAGAACCCGCTCGGCGACGCCCGGGCGCTGCTCACGTCACTCCCGGAGCCCGAGCAGCTCGAGGCGCTGAACGCGCACCCCCGCATCGGCGCGCCGCGCGTTTCTCCGGTGTCCGCGCGCGAGCAGGGCGGCGAACGCGACCCCGCGGTTCTCGGCGAACTGGCCCGGTTGAACCGGCTCTACGAAGCCAAGTTTGGTTTCCGGTTCGTCGTGTTCGTGAACCGGCGCCCGCGCGCCGAGATCCTGCGCGTCCTCCAAGCGCGGATCACGCACACCCGCGAGGAGGAGCTGCGGACGGGGCTCGATGAACTGATCTTGATCGCCCTGGACCGATACCAGTCGCGTCGCCTGCAGTCGCGATGAGCATCTATTACGGCAAAGCGGCGGTCGGCGTCTACCGCACGGACGGCCGGAGCACGCTGTTCGCCGCCGAGGTGCGGCTGGATGTCTCCGGCGGCGGGTTCCTCCCCGCCTACACCCGGGGCGATAACGCCACGGTCGTCCCCACGGACACGATGAAAAACTTCGTCCACGCCGTCGCGCTGGAGTACGAGGGCGCCTCGCTCGAGGAGTTTCTCGCATTGCTGGGACGGCGCTTCCTCGACGCCTACGGCGACGTGGAGGATCTTCGCCTCGCGGCGCGCGAGCTGCC
>VBAN01000393.1 GCA_005882445.1 Candidatus Segetimicrobium genomatis
CCTCCTGGACGAACCCTCCTTGGGCCTCGCGCCCGTGCTGGTCGTGGAGATCTTCAAGGTGCTCCGCCGCCTGCGCCGGGCCGGCGTCGGCATCCTGCTCGTCGAGCAGAACGCCCGGCTGAGCCTCGCCATCGCCGACCGCGGCTATGTGCTGGAAACGGGACGGGGGGTGCTGTCGGGAACCGGGCAAGCGCTCCTGCGCGCGCCCGAGGTCATCCATCGCTACCTCGGCGTCGCCGCCACCCGTGTGGACACGCCGGACGGCGGGACGGCGGGGTGGACCGAGCGCCTCAGGTCCGTGCTCGGCCGCGGCCCGCAGCCGACACCCGGCGGCGGGGAGCGAACCATTCCAGGCTCCATGGGAGGGGACCCTCGATGAACAGGCTCCACCTGACCCTGGCGATCGGCGAGTACGATCACACGCGCGACCTGACGAGCGGCGCAGTCCCGGTGGACGGCATCGACCTCACCCATCTCAGCCTGCCGATCGAGGAGATCCATTTCCGCTTCACCAACTTTCGCGAGTGGGACGTCTCGGAGATGTCGCTCGGCAAGTATGTCTCGCTGCTCTCCCAGGGCGATCGCTCGATGGTCGCGATCCCCGTCTTCCCGAACCGCACCTTCAGGCATTCGGCGATCTATGTCCGCCGCGAATCCGAGTTGACCGATCCCGCGCAGCTGGCGGGGAAGCGGGTCGGCGTGCCCGAATGGGCCCAGACGGCGGGGATCTATGCCCGGGGCTCCCTGATGCATCAGTACGGGCTGCAGTTATCCGCGATCGAATGGTGGCAGGCGGGGGTCAACCAGCCGGGACGGACGGAAAAAGTGGAGCTGCGGCTGCCCCAGGGCGTCCGGCTCCATCGGGCGCCCGAGGCGACGCTGAGCGGGATGCTGGCATCGGGCGAGCTCGACGCGGCGATCACCGCCCATCCACCGGAGTCGTTCGAGCGGGGCGATCCGTCGATCGTCCGGCTGTTCCGCGACGCCCCGGCCGTGGAAGCGGCCTACTGGCGGACGACGGGGATCTTTCCGATCATGCATATCATCGCGATCCGGGGCGACGTCTACGAGCGAAACCGCTGGGTGGCGATGAACCTCTACAAGGCGTTCGATGAAGCGCGCCGCCGGAGCCTCCGGCGGATCTTCGACCTCACCGCCTCGCGCGTCCCCGTCCCGTGGGTGCCCGATCACGCGGACCGCTGGCGGCCGCTGTTCGGCGACGACTACTGGCCGTACGGCCTGGCGCCCAACCGAACGACGCTGGACGCCTTCTGCCGGTACGCCTTCGAGCAGGGCGTCGCCCACCGGACGGTGGCGCCGGACGAGCTCTTCCCGCCCGAGCTGTCGAGCACGTTCCGCGTGTAAGCCACCCGCCGCCCTCGCGCGGCCGCGGTGATGCGGCCGGGCCGGCGGATCAACGAAGGAGTCACGACGATGCCCGAGCCCCGAGCGGAAGCCGGATCCAGCGATCCCGAAGGGCGGCAGGCGATTCGAGAGAATGTCCGCCGGCTGTGCAAGAAGTTCCCGGACGAGTACTGGCGCGCCGTCGACAAGGCCGAGGAGTACCCGGCGGCCTTCGTGGACGCGCTGACCGCCTCCGGCTATCTGGCGGCCCTCATCCCCGACGCGTACGGGGGATCGGGGCTGGGCCTCACCGAGGCGAGCATCATCCTCGAAGAGATCAACCGCTCCGGGGGCAGCGCCGGCGCCTGCCACGCGCAGATGTACACGATGGGCACGCTGCTCCGCTGGGGCAGCGACGAGCAAAAGCGCCGGTACCTGCCGCGGATCGCGCGCGGCGAGCTCCGGCTCCAGGCCTTTGCCGTGACCGAGGCGGCCTCCGGGTCGGAGACGACGCGGATCCAGACCACCGCCGTCCGCCGGGGCGATCGGTACGTCGTCAACGGGCAAAAGGTGTTCATTTCCCGGGTGAAGCAGTCCGACCTGATGATGCTGCTGGCCCGCACGACGCCCTACGATCAGCTCACCGACAAGACGCAGGGCCTCTC
>VBAN01000007.1:0-1610 GCA_005882445.1 Candidatus Segetimicrobium genomatis
GATCTTGCCGACGGCGATCGCCTCGCGGGCGCGCCGGAGGCGGTCCAGGCCCCGCCCGATCTCCGCGTACCACAGGGCCGCCTTGAGCCCGAACGTGATCGGCTCGGCCTGGATGCCGTGGGTCCGGCCGGCCATCACGGTGCCGCGGTGCCGGACGGCCAGCGCGGCGAGCGCCCGGTGCAGGCGCGCCAGCTGGCCCGCGATCAGATCGGCGGCCCGGACCATCAGCACCGACAGGGCGGTATCCACGACATCGGAGGAGCCGAGCCCGTGGTGCAGGTAGCGGGCGTCCTCGCCGGCGCTCTCGCCGACGACGCGGAGGAACGCCACGACGTCGTGGCGCGTCTCCCGCTCCTCCAGTTCCTCGATGCGGGCGACGCTCCCCACGCGCGCCCGTTCCCGCAGGCGGCGCGCCGCGGCCTCGGGGATCAGCCCCGCCCTCGCCTGGCCCTCCGCGGCGAGCAGCTCGATCTCCAGCCACGTGGCGAACTTCGTCTCGGGGCTCCACAGCGCCCCCATCTCCGGCGAGGTGTACCGCGGGATCACGCCCACCCCTCCTGGCAGTAGATCATGTCCGCGCGCTCCGGCCCCACGCCCACGAGCGCGAGCGGCGCGCCGACGATCTCCTCGATGCGCCGGAGGAACGCCCGCGCCTCGACGGGCAGGTCGGTGAGATGCCGCGCGCCCGTGGTGGGACAGCGCCACCCGGGGAATTCCTCGTACACCGGCTCGACCCGCGCCATCGCCGCGGTGTGCGGCACGGTCTGGAGGGTCCGGCCGTCCAGCCGGTAGGCGACCGCGAGCCGGATCGTCTCAAAGGTGTCGAACACATCCATCTTCATCACTGCCAGATGTGTGAATCCCGCCACCTCCGCGGCAAAGCGCGCGGCCACCCCGTCGAACCAGCCGCAGCGGCGCGGCCGGCGGGTCGTGGCGCCGAACTCCTGGCCAATGCTGCGCATTCGGTCGCCGGTCGCGTCCACGAGTTCGGTCGGCATCGGACCCGAGCCGACCGCGGTCGTGTACGCCTTCGCCACGCCGAGCACCCGCGTGATCTTGTACGGGGGAATGCCCGCCCCGGCGCTCGCGCCCCCCGGCAGCGTCGTCGAGGACGTGACAAATGGATACAGCCCCCAGTCCAGGTCGCGCATGACGCCCAGCTGCCCTTCCAGCAGCACCGCCCGGTCGGCCCGCAGCGCCTCCTGGACGAGCGGGTGGGTGTCCGCGACGTAGGGCGCGAGGGGGCCGGCCCACCGCCGGCAGGCGTCCTCGAGCGTCTTGACCTCCACCGGCTCGTGCCGGTAGACGCCGCGCATCACGGCGCTCTTCCGGTCCGCGAGGAACCGCAGCTGCTCGGCGAGATGCTGGTCCTGAAACAGGTCGCCCGCGCGGATGCCGATCCGCCCGACCTTGTCGCTGTAGACCGGCCAGATCCCCTGCTTGGTCGTCCCGTGCGGGCTGCCGCCGCGCGCCCGTTCCTCGAGTTCGTCGGTGAGGATGTGGTGCGCAAAGATCAGGTGGGCGCGGTCGGAGACCCACAGGCGGCCGACGGTCGGCATCCCCACGCGCTCGACCTCGGCGATCTCGGCCAGCAGGACCTCGGGGTTGAC
>VBAN01000007.1:1665-4340 GCA_005882445.1 Candidatus Segetimicrobium genomatis
CACGTCGGCATGGCGGGCCAGCGTGTCGACGACCTTGCCCTTCCCCTCATCGCCCCACTGCGCTCCGACCACCGCGGTCACAGGCATTACCGCGACCTCCCGCCCTGGTGCGGCGGCACCATCCCGGGCTCCGGTCTGCCGGCGAGGCGGGCGGCCTTCTCCTCCACCTCATCGGCGAGGCGCGCCTTGTAGGCGCGATAGCGCTCCCGCAGCGCGGGGTCGGCCGTGCCCAGGACCTGCACCGCGAGGAGCGCGGCGTTCCGCGCGCCCCCGATGCCCACGGTCGCCACCGGCACCCCGCCGGGCATCTGGGCGGTCGAGAGCAGGGCGTCGAGTCCCCCGAGGGTCGAGCCGGCCAGCGGGACGCCGATGACCGGCAGCACGGTCCGCGCGGCCAGCACGCCCGCGAGGTGGGCCGCGGCGCCCGCCCCGGCGATGAACACCCGGATTCCCCGCGCCTCCGCCTCGCTCACGTACCGCTCGACCCGGGCCGGCGAACGGTGGGCGGAGGCGATCGTCATCTCGTAGGCCACCCCAAACTCCTGGAGCACCCGGCCCGCCTCATCCATCGTAGCGAGGTCGCTGTCGCTCCCCATCACGATCCCGACCAGGGGACGGCCGCCCGCTGGACCTGTCATCGTCTGCCTCCTCACGCGCCTACCTGTGTCCCACGCTTCGCTGTGATCGGCTACCTTGGTTCCTCTCCTCGCTTACATTTGTTCCACTCCTCGCTTCGATCGGCTTTCGATCGCCCTCGCGGCCTGGACCCGCTGCCGAACGCTCGTCCGCGGGCGGGCGGATCCTCCCGCGTCCCGCGGCGCGGGCGCCGATGTCGCGCCGGTAGATCTTCCCCTCGTACCGCACCGCGTCGACGGCGCGGTACGCGCGGGTCCTCGCCTCATTGAGATTGTCCCCGGCGTGGAAGACCCGGACCCCCTCGACGGCGGCGGCTTCGGGAAGGCCCGTGATGGGATCACCGGTCCTGGGAGAGTCGGGGTACCCGTCCGCGGCAAGCACGACGCCCACGGCGCTCTCGGGACGCCAGCGCGGCGTCCACCGTTCGAGCGATCCGCTGAGCACGGCCTCCGCGGCCTCAACGAGCCCGCTCTCGAGCAGTGGAAGCAAGACCTGGGCTTCGGGATCTCCCAGGCGAACATTGAACTCCAGCACCTGCGGGCCATCGGCGGTCAGCATCAGTCCCGCAAACAGCACGCCGCGATAGCGACGGCCTTCCTGGGCCATCGCCCAGACCACCGGCTCGAGCACTTGATCGGTGATCGCATACGCGCCCATGCCGCCCGTGTTGGGGCCGCGGTCGAGGTCTCCCAGCCGCTTGTGGTCCTGCGCCGCGAGCAGCGGGCAGACCGCGGTCCCGTCGCACAGCGCGAACACGCTGACCTCTTCGCCCGAGAGCATCTCCTCGACGATGACCCGGGCGCCGGCGTCGCCGAACCGCCGCGCCACCATGGCCGCCTCCACCGCGGCGATCGCTTCCTCCGCGGTCGCGGCCACCGTCACGCCCTTCCCGGCGGCGAGCCCGTCGACCTTGATCACGCACGGCCGTGCCCGCCCCCGGATGTCCTCGATCGCGCGGGCGGGATCGTCGAAGATCGCGAACGGAGCGGTGGGGATCCCATAGCGGCGGCAGAGCGTCTTCATGAACGCCTTGCTGGACTCCAGCCGGGCGGCGGCCTGGGTGGGTCCGAAGGCGCGCAGCCCGCGTCGCTCGAACAGGTCGACCAGGCCCGCGGCCAGGGGGGCCTCGGGCCCGACGAACGTCAGGTCGATCCCGTATTGCTCAGCGCAGGCGGCGAGCGCTCCAATATCGTTGGAGGAGAGCGGCAGGCATGGCGCGATTTCACCGATCCCTGGATTGCCCGGAGCGCAGAAGAGCGACAGCGTGCTCTCCTGCCGGAGCTTCCAGGCCATCGCGTGCTCTCGCCCGCCAGAGCCGATAACGAGGACCTTCATGGCCGCTCCACGTCGTGGTGGGGTGGCGATTGTTCGGTTTTTCGTCTGCTGCTAGGTCGAAAGGAGCGATGATGTACGGTTCCACTATAGCATATGCGAAGGAATGTGGGAAGATGTCGACAAATGTTCGTGTTTTCGTGGACCGGTGGCCGGCGACGCGCCGGGAATCTGCTAGGAAACCTCCAGAAAAACGGCGAAGTTTGCAGATAGGGGGACTGGAGGTGTCGTGGCACGCGCCGTCATTACGGGGATTGGTGCCATCACGCCGGTAGGACTGTCGGCCCGAGAAAGCTGGGCCAACCTGCTCGGTGGGCGGAGCGGCGTCCGGCCCCTCAGCCGGTTTGACGCCTCTCCGTATCCTGTCCGCATCGCCGCGGAGGTCAGGGGCTTCGACCCGCTCGCGGTGATCAGCCGCAAGCGCGTGCGGCGGACCGCCAGGTTCGCTCAACTCGCGATCGCGGCCACCCAGGAAGCCGTCACGGATGCGCGGCTGCCGCCGCTCCCCCAGATCACCGATCGAGTTGGCGTCACCATCGCCACGGCGCTCGGCGGGATCGACGTCGTCGACTCCGAGGCGCCGCGCGCCGATGGCAGAGCGCCGGTACGCGTCACCCCGTTTCTCCTGCCCATGCTGATCTCCAACATGGCCGCCTCCGCCGTCACCATCCACTTCGGCCTCCATGGGCCGTCCAATACCTCCGTGG
>VBAN01000008.1 GCA_005882445.1 Candidatus Segetimicrobium genomatis
AGCTCGGTCTGGCGCAGGCTCAGCCGGCTCCCGCGCGTTCCAAGCCGCAGGCGCGCTCGCCTCACCCTCGCGGCTCCAGTCGGGTCCTGGCCGCGTCGCCGGCCTCCATCATCGCCTGGAGCACTTCTCCAAGAAATGCGTCGGTCTCGCGCAGCGACCGGATCTGGCCGAACCCGCCCCGAGGAGGGGTGGCCAGCATCTCCGTCACGTGCGACTTGAAATGCAGAAAGACTTCCGTGGTCTGCGCGGGGGTAAGCCCCAACCCCGCGACCTCGCGCCCGAGGGCCGTGCCGATCCGTCTCGCGTCGTCCAGATGCGGCGGCCCGACAGGCTCCCCTCCGGGGATGGAGGCCAGGATCCGCATGAGTTCGGCGCAGAGCGCCCCCACCCGCTTCCGGGACGACTCGCCGATGCGGGCGTACCACACCCTCGACGCCAGCCATTCCCGGGACGGAGGCGCGCCCGCCGGGAGCGGCCGCCCGGCGTCCGGAAGACCCGGATCTTCCCGGTGTTCGCCCAGCCGCGAAGCGTGGTGACGTCCACCCTCAGGAGTTGGGCGGCCTCTCCCAGGGTCAGCCAGCGGGTTCGGGCCTTTCCTGCTAGGCTAGCATCGGTCACAAATCTATGTAATTCTGGGTAATCCTGCCAAATCCTCTATTGCTTTACGTGGGATCTCGATCATCCGTGAGCTTCGTCGCCAATAAGCTCGTCAAACGGCACCACTTCAGGTGCCTTTGCGGCTTTACCGAACGATGGCGGCGGCCGGCGCCGCAGGGTCGCTGCTGACGATTCGCCCCTCCTGGAGGCGATACACGATGTCCGCATCCCCGATGACGTCCATGTCGTGGCTGATGATCAGGGTCGCGGGCAGGGTGTCGATTTCCCTGAGGTTCGCCATCACTTGGCGCACGGCGGCGCGATCGAGATGATTGGTGGGTTCATCAAGAATCAGCACCCGCGGCCGGCGTGCCAGGGCACGAGCAATGGCGATGCGCTGGCGCTGTCCCCCCGAAAGCAATGCCCCGCCCTCGCCGACAAACGTCTCATACCCGCTGGGAAGACCCCCGATGAACTCTTCGGCTGTGGCCATGCGCGCGGCCTCCGCAACGCGCTCGGCGGAAAGATCGGGATCTCCGTACGTGACGTTCTCGAGGATGGTCCCGGCAAAGATGATTGGATCCTGCATGACGACGCCCATCTGCCGCCGGAGATCGGCCAGATCCAATTCACTGTATGGATGGCCGTCGGCGCGGAGCTGGCCGTGCTGCGGGCGGTAGAAGCCGAGGATGAGATTGACGATCGTACTCTTGCCCGCCCCATTGGGGCCAACGATCGCGACGATCGCCCCCGGCCTCAGCGTGAGGCTGACATCGTACAGAACCGGTTGATCCTTGTAGTGAAACGTCACAGATTCCAGGGAGACCTTCCCCTGGAACGCAATCCGCGTACTCCCGGAATACGGCGCCTCGTCTTCGGCCCTGAGGATATTGAACAGCGTGGTGAGCGATTGGTTGCCGGCAATGACCAGCGGGACGGCGCCCCCGATCGTTTGCAGGTAGGTTCCAAGCAGGCCGAATGCCACGTAAAACGACAGCAACTGCCCCAACGTCATGGACCCTCTCGCCACCGACAATCCGCCGACGATCAAGATGATGATCCCCGAAGAGATGACCGCGGTGTACTGAAACAGGCCAGCCAAGCCATTGTCGCGCTGGTGAGGCGCAGGTCCTCGAGATGTTTCTTTTGTCGTTCCAACTCAAATCGTTCGCCGGACTGGATCCTGGTCAGGTCCATCATCTGCAGGACGAACAGCGTCCCCTTGCTAAAGGTCTGAAATGATCGGTAGAACGTCTTGACGCTTTCTCGCACCATCCCGCCAATCCGCGCGCTCGCGAAAAAGAGGAATGGTGTGACGCCCATCATCACGAGGAAGAGAAGCCAATTGAGGATGACCAACACGACGCTGAGCGCGACGCTGGTGACAATCGCGGGAAGCAGTTGCGCCACCAGCGCATAGCTCATGATGTCCAACCGCTCGGAATCTTGCACGATGCTGGCGTGCAGCTTGCTTCGGTCCGCTTCAGTGTAGTAGGTGCGAGAGAGCGTATAGAGTTTCCCAAGCAACTCTTCCCGCAATCGGCGGATCACGATTTTTGTGAGGCTGAGCGTTCTGTGGCGGACCCACAAGGTGACTCCTGCGTTCGCCACGTACAGGAGGAGGATACTCGCGCCGATGAGCACGAGGAGGCCGGAGTCGCGGTTGGGGATCACTTTGTCGAACGCATCAGCAACGAGGACCGTGAAGATGAGCGCCTGGTGCGATGTTTGATAGAATCTGGCATAGTCCCGCCATGCCGGTACGTTGATGGCAAACGGCGAGTGTGCTCGATCGGTCCGCGCCGTCATGGTCCTTCCTGGACCCATCGGTGTTTCAACCGAAATGGACGGTCGGAGCCAAGCCGAGGTCTTCGGAGTTTGCTCCAAAAGAATCCCGACGCATTGGCGGCTTGGGTCACGGCGAGGAGCATCACGAGGGCGCAGGCACGCGGACCGGACGCCTCGGTGAAGGCACGGCGAAACATGTTGAGATAGAATGATCCGGGCTCAAGCCGGACGCGCCCATCGCCGTCACGCGCGCGCAACGTGTGGAAGTAGAAGGCGCCGCAGCCATAGTTGAAATGCTGGGCGCAGAAACTGCGGGCCGTCAAGGGGCGGGTGTGGTACACGACCACCTCGGGCGCGTACGTCATCGCGTGCCCCTGGCGCAGCCACCG
>VBAN01000074.1 GCA_005882445.1 Candidatus Segetimicrobium genomatis
CGAGAAGCCTGATGGTCGCTTCCTGGTCGACCGACGTCACCTGAATCGAGACTATATCCGCCCCCACCTCGACCAGCGGGCGGTACACCTCGACCAGCTCCGCGGGGGTGCGGGCCCACGCGTACTTTCCGATGATCTCGCGCCGGTCCATCGAGTCGGCCCGGGCCCGCAGGACGGACGGGTCCACCTCATCGAGCCGGCCTTCCACCCGCAGCCCGCGCCAGGCCGCCAGGGCGTCCCACGCCTCGTCCTCGTCCCGGGCCAGAATCGACCACCGCTGCGCGACCACCGTGGGCTTCGGACGCTCCGCCGTCTGCGCGGCCCGTGAGAACGGGTCGATGACCTGCTCGCGCGCCTCCCGCGGCGCCTTCACGCTGACGATCAGCCCGTCGGCAATCCGGCCGGCCAGCGCGGCGGACTGCTCCCCGCCGGCCGCCATCCAGATGGGGACGCGCCCGAGCGGCGGGCTGTAGAGCTTGGCCGCCCGCGTCTGGTAGAACTCTCCGGCGAAGTCGAGCTTCTCCCCATCCAGCAGCCGCCGCATGATCGCGACGGCCTCCACCATGCGGGCGCGCCGCTCCTTGTTCCCGGGGAACTCCCATCCGAGCGGACGCTCGTTGATCCCCTCGCCGCTCCCGACGCCGAGCGCGAAGCGGCCGCCGGACAGCCGGTCCACGGTGGCCGCCGCCTGGGCGACCAATCCCGGATGGTAGCGGAACAGGGGGCAGGTCACCGCGGTGGCGAGCCGCGCGCGCCGCGTGCGCAGGGCCAGCGCCCCAAGCAGGCTCCAGGCGAAGGGCGAGGCGGAGACATCGTCGACCCAGGGGTGGAAGTGGTCGGAGACCGTCAGCACATCGAACCCCGCCGCCTCCGCCTGAACGGCGTGGTCGAGGAGCGTCTCGGGCTGGAACTGCTCGGTGCCTAAGAAGTAGGCAAAATTAGGCATCCCGCCCCCCCGGGCTGGTGCTGTCGGTGCGCGCTGCCGGTGCCGTCAATGCGCGGCGATCGCGCTGCGGGCGTGCTCGCGTCCCACGTCGATGACCCGCCGCACCCCGGTCGCGTCGGACGCCACCGGCTGTAAAATTGGCAGCCGCACCCCGGCCTCCGCATAGGCGCCGAGGCGCCCCAGCACATCGTCCGGGGAGCCGGCCAGCGTAAACGCGTCGAGAAGCGCGTCGCCGATCTGCCCGCGCGCGCCCTCGAGGTCGCCCCGGAAGAACGGCTCCGCGATGCGCCGCTTGCTCTCGGGATCGACGCCGCTCTCGCGCAGCACGGCCTCGTCGATGACCGCAAACTGGTAGCTGACGAACGGATCGCGGCGCATGGCGTCGCGGGCGGCGCGCCGGTCCGGGTCCGCCGCGCAGAGCAGATACGCCGCGACATCCACGCCATCCGGGTCGCGCTCCACGCGCGAGGCGGCGGCCCGCACGCCGGCGATCAGCCGGCGGCACGAGGCGGGCGACTCCAGCGCGCGCGCCAGGTATCCGTCGCACACCTCACCGGCGATGCGCAGCATCCCCGGCCTCCACCCGGCGAGGTAGACGGGAATGGTGTGCGCGGGGCGAACGGTGAGCGCGACGTTCTGGAGCGAGAAGCGGCGGCCGGTGAACGTGATCTTCTCCCCCTGCCAGAGACGGCGGATCAGCCCGATGCTCTCGCGCATCGCGCCGAGCGGGCGATCGTGGGAGATGCCCTGCTCATCGAGCCGGGCCGGATAGCCCGTCCCGAACCCGAGGATCGCCCGGCCGCCGCTCAGTTCATCGATCGTCGCCAGCGTGGACGCCACGAGGACCGGGTGCCGGGTAAATGGATTGACGCATCCGGTCGCGAGCCCCAGCCGGCGCGTGGCCACGCCCATCGCGGCGAGATAGGTCGGGGCGTCCCGGTTCCAATACGCCTCGTGCAGCCAGCAGGACTCGAACCCCTGGTCCTCCGCGTACCGGGCGAACTCCACGGCCGCGCGGACCGGCAGGATGCCTCCCAGCCCCAGCGCGACCCGCGTCACGCCGGAACCGCCATCGCCACCGTGTAGCCGCTGAGATTCCAATAGCGCGACGCCGCCGCCCCGATCGCCTCCGGGGTCACGCCCCGGATCAACCCTGGATACCGCAGCAGGTAGTCGAGCCCCAGCCCGAAGACCTCGATCTCCAGCAGCGCCTGCGCGACCCCGGCATCGGTTTCCAGGCGCAGCGCAAGCGATCCGATGACGTAGTTCTGCGCATCCGGCAGTTCCCCGTTCCGCACCGGCTCGCGCTGCAGGCCGCGGATCTCGCGGACGATCCCCTCCACCGTGCGGTCGACGTTCTTCGGATTGACGCCCGCGCGCACCGCCCACGGGCCGGCCAGGAATCCGGCCTGGGCCTGGCTGTAGACGTAGTAGGCCAGGCCTTCCTTGTCCCGGAGCGTCGCGCCGAGCCGCCCCATCAAGCCGAGCCGCCCGAGGATGAGATCGGCCATCATGCCCGCGTAGAAATCTTCGCTCATCCGGTTGAACCCCGGGACCCCGAGGACGATGTCGGCCTGGCTCTTTCCGGGAATCTCCACCACCCGGCGCTGGATGGACGAGGCGGGGCCGGCGTTGGGGGGAACGATCGCCGCGATCGGGCCGCCCGCGCGCCGTCCGTTCCACAGCGCGCCGAGCTGGTCCACAATCCGCGGGGCCGTCACCTCTCCGACGACCGTCAGGATCAGTCCGTTGGCCCGGTAGAGGCGGCGGTGGTACTCGATCAGGTCCTCCCGGGTGATGGCGCCGACGGTCTCCTCGTCGCCTTCCGGGGTCCGGTGGTGGGGATGCTCTGGAGGATAGGCCAATGCCCGGAACGTCTTCTCCGCGGTGACCCGGGTGTCCAGGCGGCCCTCCCGAATGCCGGTGATGATCCGGGCGCGCTGCTTCTCGACCTCTTCGGCGGGGAACGTCGGCCGCTGCATCACCTCCGCCACCAGGTCGAGGACGCGCTCGGTGTCCTCCGCCAGGCATCGCGCCGACACCGTCACGCCTTCGAGGTCCGCCCGCACGTTCAGGCTCGCCCCGAGGGAATCCAGGACGAGCGCGAGGTCCTGGGACGCGTACGCGGCGGTGCCGCGGGTGAGCATGGAGGCGGTAAAGAGCGCGAGTCCTTCGCGGCCGGGCGGATCGTACACCGCCCCCGCGCGGAGGTATCCGAGGACGGTCACGGCGGGATTGGCCCGCTTCTCACGGATCAACGCCACGGACCCATCGCCGAACGGCTGGCGCGCCACGGACTCGGGCGTGATCGGAACAACCGGTCCCCGTGTGCTGACGTTACGCATGCACCACCGCCTCCGGGACCCGTGCGGGCTCGGGGATGTACCAGCCGACGGTCCGGTTCACCTCGGCGAACACTTTGGCGGCCACCCGCTGCACCGCCTCGGGAGTCACCGCGGTCAGCCGATCCAGGAACCGTGCGAGATACTCGCTGTCCGCCACGATCTCGCTGCTGCCGAGCAGGACCGCCTGCCCCGAGACGCCATCGGCGGCGTAGACCCACTGGGCGCGGGCCTGCTTGTGCACCTTGTCGAGCTCCTCCGCGCCCACCGGCTCCTCGCACAGGCGCTGCAGTTCGGCGAGCACCGCCGCTTCGACGCGCTCCGGGGGCACGCCGGGCCGCAGCGCGGCGCCGATCTCGAAGAGCGTGGGGTCCAGCGTCGGGCGGAAGGAGCTGCCGGCGTCGACGGTGAGCTGCCGCTCCACCAGCGCGCGATACAGCCGGCTGCTGCGCACGCCCATCGCCTCGCCTCCGAACACCCCGGGCCCTTTGAACCCTGAGAGCACGCCGTCCAGCACCAGACAGGGGAAAAAGTCCGGATCCGTCGCGGCGGGCGCGTGAAACGCCATCTGGAGCTGCGGCACCGCCCCGCCTGGGCGCCGGACCATCACCCGGCGCTCGCCCTCCTGTGGAGGCTCCACGCTCCGCACCGGCGGCGGCTTCGGGCCGGGCGGAATGGGTTCGAACGCCTCCCGCACGCGGGCGAGCAGGGCCTGGCTGTCGAAGTCTCCCACCGCCACCAGGACGGCGTTGTTGGGAGTGTAATAGGTCCGGTAGTGCCGGATCAGATCATCGCGCGTCATGGCCAGGAGGTCGCTCTTGTACCCGATGACCGCATGCCGGTAGGTGTGCACCCGGTACGCCGCGGCTTCGACTTCTTCGTAGAGCGCGTACTCGGGGTTGTTCTCGGCCCCTTCGCGCTCCGAGATGATCACGGTGCGCTCGCTCTCGACTTCTTCAGGGTCGAACAGCGAGTGGGTCATCCGGTCGGACTCGATCCGGATCCCCAGGCCGATGTGCTCGGCGGGCAGGGTTTCGAAGTAGGCCGTAAAATCCTTCCAGGTGAAGCCGTTCCAGCTGCCGCCGTGGCGGTTGACGAGTCGGGAGAATTCTCCCTTCCCCAATGTGGGCGTGCCCTTGAAGAGCATGTGCTCAACCCAGTGAGAGATGCCGGTGATTCCCGGAACCTCGTTGCGGCTCCCGACCCGGTACCAGGCCCAGAAGGTCGCAACGGGAGCCGCGTGGACCTCGCGCAGCAGCACGACCAGGCCGTTCGACAGCACGCTTCGAATTGTGGGCTCCATGCGGCTCCTCTCAGTCTCCACGGCGCTGCCGGTCCGCGCCATCTTCCGCAAAGCATGGCTCGGCGGGGCATCCGGGGATCGCCCTTCCTTTCGGCCCCATAGATATGTGATCCCCGCCAGGACATCTCCTAACCTGTCCGAGCGAGCAATCAGGCGATTGAGGGAGCAGGTTTTACGCCATCACCGTGTACGGTCAAAATTCGATGCGCTTCGGTTTATCAGAGCGGTGGGCTACTGTTATGCGTTCACTCCAGGCCCCGGAAGGCTGCCGAGCCTCTTTGAGGTGCTGGACACCCGCAGCGACGACCGGCGGTGGGCGTGGGCCTGGGACTGGAAGGAGGCGCTGCCGTCGGAGAAGCGGGTGTTCTACGGCCGGATCCTTGCGCGAAAGCCGACGTTCATTTCGTTGGCGTTTCTGCCGCACTTCTTCGCGCTCACCGGAAACGTGGGGGAACCGGACGACTACTCGCGGTTGTACGAAGCGGGCCGCCTCTCCGCGCTCGCGAAGCGGGTCTACGAGACCGTCGCGGCCGGCGGGCCGCTGACGACACGGCAGATCCGGGCGGCGGTGGAGCCCGACCGCAGGGGGAGCAGCGCGCGCCTCCTGCGGGCGCTCGCCGAACTGCAGAACCTGTTCCTGCTCGCCCGCACCGGCGAAGTGGGCGACAACCCGGGGAACTACGCCTTCGTCTGGGATCTGCTCGTGCGGTGGCTCGGGCCGCCGCGGCCGCGGTGCTTGCACAGTATGTGCGGATCACCGGGGCTCCGCGCCAGGAGGATGCGGCGGCGCTGTTCGGGTGGCCGCCGTCCGTGCTCGCCGCCGCGGTCAACGACCTCCGCGGGGAGTCCGTGCTCGACCTGGCACGCGGGCCCGATGGCGAGGACCGGCTGGTGCTGCGAACGACCCTGGCGCGCCTCCGGAGGCCCCGCAGGGGGTAAGGTCAGGAGGTGAACGGGGATGCGGGTTGGGCTGAACGTCGCCAATTTCGCCGCGCCCGGCGGGCCGGCCAGACTGGCCGAGCATCTGGCGCAGGTGGCACGCCGCGCCGAAGAGGCCGGGTTCGAGAGCCTCTGGGTGTGGGATCATTTCTTCTGGGATCAAACACCGATCGGTCCGGGCGTCACCGACCGTGAGATGATCGAAGCCTACACCACGCTGGGCTTCCTCGCCGGCGTCACCCGGACAATCAAGTTGGGCACCCTGGTCGCCTCCGCCACCTATCGCCATCCCGGCGTGTTGGTCAAACAGGTCACCACCCTGGATGTGCTCTCGGGCGGCCGCGCCATCTTCGGCATCGGCGCCGGCTGGTTCGAGGAAGAGCATCGCGCGCTCGGCATCCCCTTCCCGACGACGAAGGAACGGTTCGAACGCCTTGAGGAGACCGTGCAGATCGCGCTGCTCATGTGGGGCGACGAAGGGCGCTACGACCGGGCCAAACCGTTTCTCGGCAAGCACTACCGGCTCGAGCGGGCCCTCAATGTGCCCCAGGCGCTCCGGCGGCCGCACCCGCCCATCTTGATCGGCGGCAGCGGCGAGCAAAAAACGCTGCGCCTGGTGGCTCAGTACGCGGACGCCTGCAACCTCAACGGCCGCTTCCCCGCCGACCAACTCGCCCATAAGCTGGGAGTGCTGCGGAGTCACTGCGAGCGGCTGGGCCGCTCCTACGACGCCATCGAGAAAACGCTCTACGGCCGCCTCCATGTCACCCAAACCGGTCACAGCGGCACCATGTCGACCACGCAGGCCATCGCCTATTGCCGGACGTTGGCCGATCTCGGCTTCGACACCCTGGTGCTGGTGGACGACACCTTCGATATCTACGACCCCGCCGCCCTCGATCTCTGGGCGAAGCTGATTCCGGCCATTCATCAGATTCCCACGGCCGGGCGCTGAGAGCGTTCACGCGCCGGACTCCCCCGGCCGGCGGCCGGAGGAGTCCGGCCGAGCCTCGGGGCTACGGCGCCCGCCGGATCGCCGGCTCCACTTCCTCGTACGCCGGCTCCGCGCCGGGCTTGTCCGCGATCCACGTAGGAAGGCGCCATCGTACACGCCGTACGCCTTCATCGCCTCGTGGTTGAAATCGCTCAACATCGACTGCTTGAGGTTGAGCTGCTTGGCCCACTCGGCCAGGGTGAACGGAGTGTCGGCGCTGATCCCGATCACCTGGGCCTTCAACGAATCGAGCCTGGTGTAGTCGTCCCGGAACCGGCACATCTCCTTCGTGCACGTCCCCGTAAACGCCGCGGGGAAAAATGCGAGCACGGTCGTCTTGCCGCGGAACTCGCTGATCTTCACCGGCTTGCGCTCGCCGCTCACCAACGTCGCATCCGGCGCCTGCTGGCCTACCTCGACTGACATCCCGGGCCTCCTTTATCTACTGATATCTGGCTCGCGCCGGGGCCGCGGATCGGATCGCCTCCCGGCGCAACCAGCCGATTGGTTTCATCCCAGCACCTCCAAGGAGGTCAGCGATGGCAGCCATCAGCCGGGCGGATGTGACATGGGAGGGCGACCTGTTGAAGGGCAAGGGCGTGGTCAGCGCAAGCACCAGCCGGGCCTTCAGCGCACTGCCGATCACGTGGGCGGCGCGCAACGAAGCGACCGTGGGGAAGACGAGCCCCGAAGAACTGATCGCGGCCGCCCATGCCGGCTGTTTTGCGATGGCGCTGTCCTTTGGGCTGGCCAACGCCGGGAAGCCGCCGCAGAAACTCGAGGTCAGCGCGGCGGTGACCTTCGATAAGGTCGAGGCCGGCTTCCGGATTATCTCGAGCGCGCTCACGGTGCGCGGCTGGGTGCCGGGGCTGGACGCCGAGGGCTTCCGGAGGGCCGCCGAAAGCGCCAAAGACGGGTGCCCGGTCTCCCAGGCGCTCAAGGGAAACGTCAAGCTCAGCCTCGAGCCGCGCGGCCTCCCCGAGGGCGGTCGCCGCACTGCTCCCGCAGCCGGCGGGAGGCGCCGGCCAGGTCTCGGCGGGCGAGAAATCGGGCACGATAGAAGCGTGGACATCTCGCAGACCCTCGTCAGCGCGACATCGATCGTTGCCGTCCTGTTCTATGCGGCCATTCTGTTCGACGGTGGGAGGGCGGCTTCGCGGCATATCCGGGCCGGGGAACCTCAGTGGGCCTGGGGAGCAACCCTGCTTGCCGTCGACATCATCCTGGCCAACGAGATCGTGACGCGGTGGGAGCGGTGGCACAGCATCTTCGGCTGGCCTCCACTGTTTGCCCCCACGCTGGCGGCCAGCCTGGCCTGGGCGGGGTGGACGGAGATCCGACGCCAGGGCGCGCCGCCGGGATGGATGGGGTCAGGCACCGCGTTCTTCCTGTCGGGATCGCTGTTCAGCCAGTCGCTGCTCGGCGTGGGCGTGAAGTTTCACCCGCCGGTGGTCCCGCTGCTGGGCCTCGTCCTCGCGACCGCCGCGGGCCTGATGGGG
>VBAN01000397.1 GCA_005882445.1 Candidatus Segetimicrobium genomatis
CAGCTGGGGCTGCGGCTCGAGGGCGTGGCCGCCGCCCTCGACCTCGAGGAAGGGCTCGCCTACCTGGACCGCCAGGCCAAGCGTTCGACGCTTCGTGGCGCCGGTCCCCATCCTGGACATCGCACATGAATCCGTGATGGCGGTCGGACACGTGACGAGAGCGCTCCGGCCGACGGATCAGGAGATCACGGTGCCGATCGCGTCGGACCTCGACATCGTCACCGCCCGCCAGTGGGGGCGGACGCTGGCCTCCCAGCGTGGATACTCCCCCACGGAGGCCACATTGATCGCGACGGCCATCTCGGAGCTGGCGCGGAACATCGTGCTCTACGCCAAGCGCGGCGAAATCGTGCTGGCGAGCGCGAATGACGGACCGAAACAGGGGATCGTTGTGGTGGCGCGCGACGAGGGTCCCGGGATCGCGGATGTGTCCCGGGCCATCGCCGACGGGTACTCCACTTCGGGTGGCCTGGGGTTGGGCCTGTCGGGTGTGCGGAGGCTGATGGACGAGTTCGAGATCTCCTCCGAGCTCGGCAAGGGCACGACGGTCACCATAAAACGGTGGAAACGCTGACTCACCCGGTCGAGTGGGGCGCCGCGACGGTCACGTTGGCGGGGCAGGTCCAATCCGGTGATCGGTATGTCGTCGTGCCGTCCGGGTCCGGCGTGCTCGTCGCGGCCATCGACGGGCTCGGGCACGGCGTCGAGGCGGCTTCGGCCGCCCAGCTCGCCGCCGGCGTCCTCGAACGGGATCCCCGGGAGTCGGTGATTACGTTGGTCCGGCGCTGTCACGAGCGGCTGCGCGAGACCCGGGGCGTGGTCATGAGTCTTGCCTCCTTCAACGCGCTCGACGAGACGATGACGTGGCTCGGCGTGGGCAACGTGCAGGGACGGCTCGACCGGGCGAGCCAGGACGTGACGCCGTCGGCCGAGTTCCTGGTGCTGCGGGGCGGCGTGGTCGGGGGCCGGCTGCCGCGGTTGTTCGCGACGGTGTTCCCGGTTCAGCCGGGCGACACGCTGGTGTTCGCGACGGATGGGGTGATGCTTCCCCCCGCGCAGACCGTGGTCCCGGGGATGACGCCGCAGGCCATCGCGGAGCGCATCCTCGCGAGACACAAGAAGGAGACAGACGACGCGCTGGTGGTGGTGGCGCGCTGGGTGGGACTCCCTCGATGAGCGGGCGGACGCCCAAGCTGCTGACCCGGTACACCGCCGCGTTGAAGGAGTACCTCAACGGAGGAGGCGAAGCCGCGCTGCAGCGCGCGTACGAACTCGGTCGCACCGCGCTGGCCGACGGACTGGGTGTCCTGGAAATGGCGGCGCTCCACCATCAGGCGATGATGAAGGTCCTCCCGCCGGCGGGGACGTCCGGCCCACGCCGCAAGTCCGGCGACCTGCCGGGGGCGATCGGGGCGGCGGCGCAGTTCATCTCCGAGAGCCTCTCGCCGTTCGAGATGACGCACCGGGGGTACCGGGAGACCAACGCGGCGCTCCAGGCCAGCGAGAAGCGCTATCGCGAACTGTTCGAGAACGCGAACGACGTCGTGTTCACCACGGATCTCAAGGGGGAGCTGACGTCCCTCAACCGGGCCG
>VBAN01000081.1:0-6571 GCA_005882445.1 Candidatus Segetimicrobium genomatis
CCGGCGTGATCCCCAGGTGCTCGAGGAGGCGCCGCTGCCCCTCGTCGGTGCCGCCGCCGTGGCTGCCCATCGCCGCGATGAGCAGGGGATCGGCCCCCGCCGTCCGCAGCTCGTCCACCACGGTGCGCAAGACCGGCACGATGTCGCGGATCCCCCGGCTCCCCGCGGTCACCGCGATCCGCGCCCGCGGGCGGACCCGCGTCCGGAGATCGAGCCGGCGCATTTCCGCCCGGACGGCGGCCGGGACGTCGTCGAGGCGGGGCCGGGGGAACCGCTGATGCACCCGGACCATGCGGGGCATGGCGGAGGGCACGCGGATCCCGGCGGGAATGCGCTCGACACCGATCGCCAATGCGGTGCTCCAGAGGGCACGGGCAAAATTGCGCGTCAGACAGCCCCGATGGTATCATCTGGATGAACAATGGGTCAACCCGCCGGCCGAGCACTGCGCGCCTCGAGTCGCGCGACGGCGGGGGCTCGGGGGGTCCGAATGGCCACTCCCTACATGCTCTTCGAGCAGCCGCGCGCGTTCCGGGGCCCGAGCCGCGTCTGGTTCGGGTCGCACGCCGCGGACCGGATCGCGGATTCTCTCGCGGAGCTGGGCGTGCGCCCCGGCGCCGCGTTCCTGGTGACCGATGCCGTCGTAGAACGGCTGGGGCTGGCGCGCGGCGTCGCCGCCGGCCTGACCGCGGCGGGGTGTGAGGTGCACCGCTACGCGGACATTCCGGGAGAGCCGAGCGTCGAGGTCGCGGACCGGGCGGTGGCCGCGACCCGCCGGATCGCGCCGGCGCTCGTGGTGGGGGTGGGCGGCGGCAGCGTCATGGACGTCGCCAAGATCAGCGCCGCGCTCGTTCGCAATCCCGGCAGCGTGCTGGACTACACGCACGTCGTCGGCCGCCGTCTCGCCGAAGCCTCGGTCCCGACGATCCTCGTCCCGACCACGGCCGGCACCGGGGCCGAGGCGAGCCAGAACGCCGTCTTCACCACCGGCGCGCGGAAGGTGTTTGCCAACAACCACCCGCAGCTCCTGGCCACCGGAGCGATTCTCGATCCGCTGCTGACGCATTCGCTGCCTTCAACGGTCACCGCGCATACGGGCCTCGACGCGCTCAGCCACTGCATGGAAGGAACGCTCTCCACCAACGCCACCGCCCTCACCGATCAGATGGCGGCGCAGGGAACCGGGCTGATCTTCGGCGTCCTCCGGCGCGCCTGCGGCGCGAATCCGGATCCCGCCGCGCGCGCCCACATGCTGCTCGCCGCCTACCTGGGGGGGTTGAGCCTGAACGCCGGCATGGTCCTCGGCCACTCGGTCGCCTACACGATCGCGAACCGGCTGCATCTGCCGCACGGCCTCTCCTGCGCGCTGGCCCTGCCGTATGCGCTCGCGTACAGCCGAGAGGCGGCGATCGCCGAGGTGGGCGGGCTGTGCCGCGATGTCGGAATTCCAGACTCGCTGCGGTCGCTCGGGCTGGAGCGGGACCGCCTGCCCGAGATGGTGGACGAATGCCTGGAGGTCTATCCGCGCCCGAACAACCCCCGCCCGCTCGCCCGGGACGCGCTGCGCTCGCTGTATGAGGCGATGTGGGACGGACGCCCGGCCCACACCTGGCACTAGGGCCGCTTCGTTCCCCGCAGGCGCCCGATGAAGAGCCGGGCGGCCTGCTGCATCGACGCGGCACGCAGCGCCTCTTCCTCCGCAAACCGCGCCTCCTCGACCGCCCAGCGGTCCGCGGCATCGTAGGACGCATCCGCCCCGGCCCGGGCGGTTCGGCAGGCGCCGCAGCGTGATTTCCGCAAGCAGCAACCCCAGCGCCGCGCCGGTGAGCGCGGGCCACGCCTCGCGCTCGCCGGTTCCCCGCCCAGGCCGGAAGGCTTCCTCCGGCCGGTTGAGGAACGCGCCCCCGGTCGTCTCGACCACCCGGGAGAGCCGCGCCAGGTTGCCTTCCGCGAGGCGGTACTCGGCGGAATACGGCACGACGAGCCCGACGGTGCGGGCGGCCACGGCGCGCCGGGCATCGTGGGCCGCCAGCGTGAGCGTGTACGTGCCGGGCCGGGGGGCCGGCCACGTTCCCTCATAGCGGCCGGGGGCGGTCTGCTCCAGGACGATCGATCGGCGCTCGCTGCTCGGGCCCGCGACCTCCCCGCTGACATCCAACCCATCCCAGGGCGCGCCGTCGGGCCGGCGGGCGTCGAGGACGGCGCGCGCTTCGCTCCCGCCCGCGTCCATCGCCGCCGCGAGGTGCAATCCCGCCGCGTCATCCGGCAGGGTCCACCGGATCGCCTGCGACCAGAACCGCGCCACATCGGGCCAGGACGCCCACGGGGCGGTCCACCGCAGCCCGTCGTCGGAGGTGAACGCCACGGTACGCCCCAGCCCGTATCGCCAGGTGGCGAGCAGAGGATCCCGCCGGGGGCTCACGAGGGCGACGTCCGCCGAGGGCTTCGCGGCCGCGGCCACATATCCGCGGAGCGCCGGCGGGGGGGTGAGCCCCGCGAGCGTCGGTCCCGCCCCGAGTCGCGCGGGGACGACCGGCTCCTCGACGATGAACGCCCGCACCGCCATCAGCGCCTCGGCGGTAAAGATCTTGGGCACGCTGTACAGATCTTTGGCGATGTAGGCGCGTCCCCCGCCCCACCGGGCGAGGTTGCGCATGAACTCGGTGTCGGCATCGCGGCCGATCGCGATCGAGCTCAGCGTGATCTTGTCGCGGGTCATCGCGGCGACGATTCCGGGAAAGTCCCCGGGGTCGGTGAGCCCGTCGCTCAATACGATGGCGTGCCGGATCTTGGCTGGGGTGGCGCGGAGGTACTCCCGGGCGGCCCGCAGGGGCGGGGCCATCACCGTCCCACCGCCCGCCTTGAGGCGGGCGATCTGCTCCAGCACCCGCGCCCGGTTCCGGGCCTCGGTCGGCGGCACCAACCAGCGGTACTCCTGGTCGAAGGTGATGACCCCGATGTGGTCATGCTCTCCCAGCAGGTCGATCACCGAAGACGCGATCTCTTTCGCCAGTTCCTCTTTGGCGATTTCCGTGCCGAAGGCGTCCATGCTCCCCGACGTATCGATCACCAGGACGATGGCCACGGTCGGCACCGCCACTGTCTGCCGGACATCCATCGTGACGGGAAGGATCTCCTCGAGCGGGGTCCCGGCGTATCCCCCAACGCCGTAGCTGTGGCCGCCGCCGATGGCGACGAGGCCGCCGCCGGCCGTGCCGACGAACGCGCGGATGGCCTCCTGCTGCGCCTGGGTGAGGTCGAGCGCCGGCACATCGTTCAGCACGAGGCATCCATAGGGGACGAAGCCGGTCGCCTCCGCCGGCACCTCCTCGGGGAGCCGCACGTCGACCCGCAGTTCCTGGCCGCGGAGCCACGCGGGCAGCCGCGTGGGACTCGCGGTGACGAAGAGCACGCGGGGCCGGCCCCGCACCGCCACGATGGCTTCTCCGTGGTTGTTTTCCGACATCGTGTCGGGCGACGCGGCGACGTCGATGCGATACCGGACCGCTCCCTCCTGCCGGGCGAGATCGGAAAACGGGATGGCGGTCTGCCCGGGCGCGAGCCGGAGGCGCCGCGTCTCCACGGGCTCGCTGTTGCGCGAGAGGGTCACGGCGGCCTCCGCGGGGACCGTGGAGCGGACCACGGCCCGGATCTCGTAGGCCTCTCCCGCGCGGACTTCCTGCGGCGCCGTCACCGCGTCAACCAGCACCTCTTCGGGCCGGCCGGCGGCGACCGGCACCGCGTCGACGACGATCCCGGCGGCCCGCGCCACGCGCGCGGCCGCGGCGGCATCCCCGCGGTTTTCGGCGCCGTCGCTCAGGAGGACGATGCGCCGCGCGCCGGCCTCGCCCAGCATCCGCTGCGCGAGGCCGAGCGCCGCCCCGATGTCGGTCGCGTTGGGACCGAGCGGACGGCCCAGGTCCCCGATCGCCGGGTGCGCCTCCACCGGTACCTGCAGCAGCGGACGTCCGGCGAACGCGATCACCCCCGCCCGGTCGTCCCGCCGCATCCTCGAAAGCGCCTCGCGGACAAAGGCGGCCTCGGCGCGCTGCCCCTCGGCGGTGATGCTGAGCGAACGATCCACGGCGAAGACCACACCGATCCCGGCCAGGGGAGCACGCAGCAGCGGGCCGCTCAGCGCGACGATGAGCAGCCCCAGCATCGCGGCGCGCAGGGCGGTCGTCGCACGCCAGCGCCATCCGGAACGGCGCCGGCCCAGCAGTACCACCAGCAGCACCAGGGGGAGCAGCAAGAACGCCGCCGGATGCATGAACGCCACCGGGGGGGTCATGCTTCGCCTCCCGGGCGCCGGGTTGCCAGGATCCACTCTCCCATCGCGACGCCCACGGCGCCCAGCAGGAGCCACGGCCACAGGGGCACCTGACTCGAGAGCGGTCCCCCGCCCTGCCGGCGGCCGCCCTGCCCGGCGGGGCGGGCCGCCGCCGGCGCCGTCCCCGGCCGGATGAGCCCGGCGCGGCGGTCGGCGCTGAGCACGGTGATCTCGCGGGCCCCGCCCGGGCCCCTCAGCTGGTAGACGCCGGCGCGGGTCAACGGTGGAAGGAGAAACATCCCCTCCTCCGCCCGCACGGCCTGATGGCGTCCGTCGGGATGGACGAGGTCTGCCCCGGCGGCGCCGCCGGCGGGAACCTGCAGGGCCTCTCCCGCCCGGAGTTCCAGCGCCCCTCCGCCGAGCCAGGCCAGGCCGTTGGCCATGAGAATCGGAAAGGCCACGTGTTGTGGAAGATCGGAATCCTGAAGCGCAAACCCGAGCACGAGGGCGCGTATCCCTCCGCCTTCGTACGCCCACAGGAGGGGGACGTCCCCACCGGCCAGTACGCGGCCACCCTGCGGGGCGAGGGCGAGCGCGCGCGCCACCCGCACGCTGCTCAGGTCGACGTACTGCAAAATGGGATCGGTCCGGTCCCACGTCGCGAAGCGAGGACCGCTCACCTCGCCCACCGCGGCCGCCGGGACGTTGGGGGCAACGGTGCCAATCATGAGATAGTCGCCGGGCGGAATGGGTCCAGGATCCGTGCGATCAAGGATCACGACCCCGAAGGCGCCCCAGGTCCGTGGATCCGCGGTGCGCGTCTCGACGGCGCGGGCGACCGGCAGGACCTGGAGGAGCCGTTCGAGGTAGGGATTCCCCTGACTCACCAGGAGCACCGCCGGCAGCGGCGCCGGATCGAGCACCGCCGAGGCGACATCGTCGTCCGGCAGCAGATCGTGCGTGCCGAGCCGGGCTTGAAACACGCCGGAGTCGGTGACCGGAAAGACGACAGTCCGGGAGCCGCCGCCCGGCAGGTCCAGCGTGCCTCGGTACACCCCGGTCCGGTCGCGGGTGACGACGACCGGGATCCGCCGGGGACGCGCGCTGAAGTTGTCGACGCGGAGGAGCGCCTCGGCGCCGTCCGGACCGTGCGCGGCGCGGAACATCGTGATCCCCACGTTGTCGTCGGACGTTCCGAGGAACCGGTAGACCGCCTGCGGGAACGCAGGGAGCGGGCCCCGCGCGGCGTCGGTCCAGACCAGGATCCGTCCCCCGGGCCCGAGGGGGTGTTCGGCGGCCAGCGCCACCGCGCCCGAGATGTCGCCCGAGACATCCCACGGCTGGAGCGTCCGCAGCGCGGCCGCAATCGTGTTGTGGTCGGAGGTCAGCGGGACGAGCAGTTCGGGGCGGGCGCCGGCGATCACCACGCCCGCGCGCTGGCCCGCCCTCAGGCGCGAGGCGGCCTCGAGCGCCTCTGCGCGGGCGCGATCGAAGCGGGTCGGCGATATATCGCGCGCCCGCATGGACATGGAGAGGTCGAGCACCAGGAGGAGGTCGCCGGGCGCGTACTGGGAGATCAGCGCGGGCCGGGCCAGGCCGGTCACCAGGGCCGCCGCCGCGAGGATCTGGAGCAGGAGCAGCAGGCTGCGTTCGATTCGCCGCGACGGGCGATAGGCGGCCAGGGTCGCCGCGGACCGCTGCCACAGCAGCACACTGCTGACGGGATGGTCCCTGCGCCGGACGCGCAGCAGGTAGAGGAGAATGAGAAACGGGATGGCCAGCAGGCCCCACAGCGCGTCCGGCGCGCCCAGGGTCACCGGACGAGCCCCCCCTGACGCAGCCACCGCAGGATCAGCGATTCTACGGAGACCGATGTCGTCGTGCGCAGATAGTCGATGCCGTGGTGGAAGCAGAACCGCTCGATACCGTGGAAGAACGCGTCGCGCGCCGCCGCGTACGCCCGCAGCGCCTCGGCGTCCACCGTCACCTCGACCGCGCGCCCCGTCTCGGCATCCACCAACCGGAGGTCACCGGCGAGACGCGGAGCCAGCTCGTCGTCGGCGAGCAGGTGGATCAGGAACGTCTGAAACCGGCGGGCGCGGGCCAGCAGCAGCGCGCGCTCGTAGCCCCGGGGGTCGAACAGATCTGTGAGGAGAACCAGCAGCCCGCGGCGGCGGGACGCGGCCAGCTGCCGGCGCATCGCCATCAGGAGATCGGTTTCACCGGATGGCTCGAGCCTCTCGAGGAACCCGAGCAGGTCCCCGGCCCGCGCGCGGCCCCGCAGACGCTCGAGCCGGGGCC
>VBAN01000081.1:6583-8097 GCA_005882445.1 Candidatus Segetimicrobium genomatis
ATGTAGCCGACGGCGGCGGCCAGGTGCTTGGCGAGCAGGAGCTTGCTCGGATGACCGGCCGCCATCGACGCGCTGGTATCGACCATGAGGAGGACATCGAGATCCTCTTCTTCCGAGAAGAGTTTGATGAAGAGGCGGTCGAGGCGCGAGACGACGTTCCAGTCAATATAACGGTAGTCGTCGCCGGGCTGGTACGCCCGGTAATCGTCGAACTCCACGCCGCGTCCGCGGGCGATGCTGCGTCGCTCCCCGCGCTGCATGCCGCGGACCCGCTTCCTGCTCAGCAGGCTCAGCGTCTCGAGTTTCTGCAGAAAGCCCGGATCAAGCAACCTCTGCCTGCTGGTGGCCCCACTCTGGTTTGGAGCCCCCGCAGGGGACAACCTCTGCCTGCTGGTGGCCCCACTCTGGTTTGGAGCCCCCGCCACGGTCATCGCGCCTCGCGCTGTCCGGCCGGGAGATCCGGAGCCTCGATCTCCTGCATGGCCGCCCGGAGCACATCGTCGGCATCCGTCCCCTCCGCCTCGCCCTCGAAGTTCAGGATGATGCGGTGCCGCAGCGCCGGCAGCGCGAGGGCGCGGAGATCCTCGATCGCGACGTTGAACCGCCCGAGGGTGAGGGCCCGAACCTTCCCGGCGAGGATCAACGCCTGCATGCCCCGCGGGCTCGCTCCGTGGCGGACGAAACGGCGGGCCAGCGCGCAGGCCCCGTCCGATTCGGGATGCGTCGCCAGCACCAGCCGCGCCGCGTACTCGCGCACGTGGCCGGCGACGGGCACCTGGCGGGCCAGCGCCTGCATTCGCCGCACGGCCGCGCCGTCCGCGACCCGCCGCACCGCGGGCTCGTCGGGCCCCGTGGTCCGATCAATGATCCCCTGCAGATCCTCCAGACTGGGGAACGGCACCCGAAGCTTCAGCAGGAATCGATCGAGCTGGGCCTCCGGCAGCGGATAGGTCCCCTCCATCTCGATCGGGTTCTGGGTCGCCAGGACGAAGAACGGCTCCTCGAGCCGGCGCGACTCGCCGGCGATCGTGACGGCGTGTTCCTGCATCGCTTCGAGGAGCGCCGACTGGGTCTTCGGGGTCGCCCGGTTGATCTCGTCTGCCAGCACGATCTGCGCGAAGATGGGCCCGGGCTGAAACTCGAACCGCCGGCGACCGACGTCGTCCTGCACGATCAGGTTGGTGCCGAGGATGTCGGCGGGCATGAGGTCGGGCGTGAACTGGATGCGGGAAAACCGCAGATCCAGCGTTTGCGCGAGGGTCCGGACGAGGAGGGTCTTCCCGAGCCCCGGGACTCCCTCCAGGAGCACGTGCCCCCCCGCCAGCAGCGCGATGACGACGAGATCGAGCGCTTCCCGCTGGCCGACGATGACCCGGGCGAGTTCCCCGCGAAGCGCCTCGCACGCGGAACGAAGATCGTTGACCTCGCGGGAGAAGGGATCGTTCATGGGGCGCTGCCCAAGGCCTCGAAGTACCGGCGAATCACGGTCAGGTATGCGGGCGGAATAGGCTCCC
>VBAN01000081.1:8270-12194 GCA_005882445.1 Candidatus Segetimicrobium genomatis
TCCTCGATTGGGGTCCCCTCGAGGCGCCGGGTCGGCGCGCCCGGAGCGGGTCCGCGCCCCTCGCCCGGCAGGCTCCCCTGATTGGGCCCCGGCGGCGGAGGCGCGCCGACCTCCGCATCCGGCGTCACGGGGTTGGGCCCCGCCGCGGCCGGCGCCGTGACGGGCTCCGCCTGAGATTGTCCGGTCCTCGCGGCGCTGGTGCCGAGCGGCCCGCCTCGGGTGATCCGGTCGGCGGAGGTCTGCACCTGGCGCTGTGCCTCGCCGAGCGCCTGCTCATCTCCCAGCATCCGCTCGATACTCCGAAGCTCTGACACGGCGTCGCCGAGCGCGGTGGAGGCCGCCGGCAGCCGGCCGCGTTCCACGTCGCGGCGCGCCGCCTCGAGACTGCGCCGGGAAGAGGCGGGCGCGTTCATGTCGTTCAGCGACTCGGACAACCGGCTCAAGCGCCGTGAGAGGTCTTCGCGGGCTTCCGGGGCGCTCCGGCTTTGGAGTTCTTCCGCCAGGGCTTCCAATTCACGAATCGCCTGTTGGAGCCGCTCGGGCCCGGCAGGGATCGCCGGCGCGCGCGCATCGCGCGCGCCGGATGTTCCCCGGGACGCTGCGGTCGTGATGCGGCGCTCGACCCGGCTCTGTGCCGTCTGCAACTGGCGGGTCGCCTCCCCTAGGAAACCCAACGCATCCTCGCGAGAGATCCGCGCGCCCAGGAGCTTCCGTCCGAGTTCCCGGAGCTGAGGTGCGGCCCGGCGGGCCTCCGGAAGCCCACGTTTCTGCGCCGCCGCGTCGAGCTGCCGGGCGATCGTCACGAGCGCGCGCCCTTCGCTGTGGATGACCGCGGCATCGCGGGCGGCCGGCCAGCCGGGGATCGTCCAGCCCTGAAGGAATTGCGCCCACAGGACGAGACCGGCCGCGCACGCGACGATCATCCAGCTCTCCTTCGGGACCGCAACCGGCGCGGCCGCGCGCGGCACGATCCCCTGCGCGACCTCCACGGCATCAGCGATCTGGAGGCGCGCCATCCCGCCGGGCACCGCGGCCGCCGGAGCGGCGGCGAGGAGCTCCACGGCCGTGCTCAGGCGATCCGCCAGCCCGAGGCGGCGGTCGGTCAATCGAGCCGCGGCAAGAAGCCCGGGACGCAGGCAGGCCAGCAGCGCCAGCCCGGCGAGGAGGCCCGCCGCTTCACCCGCCGCCACTGGGCGAATGGGAAACCGCAGCGGCACGGCCATCGTGGCCAGCGCCAACCCCAGGGTCGACCACCCGATCACGGCGGCGGCCCGCGCGACCCAGCGGAGCGCGCGGTCGAGGGCCAACCGCCGCCGCACGCGGCCGAGCAGGCGCGGGAGGATTTCCGCGTCGCGCGTCATGCCGCCGCCAGCCTCCGGAGGCGCCCCCAGGTCCAAATCCCGCAGAACGCCCCCAGCCCCGCATACGCCGCGACCGCAATTGCCGGTGGGAACCCGCCCGCCGCCTCCGTGGTCGCCTCGACCGGATTCAGCGACTGCAGCGAAGACGGGAGAAGGGTGGTGCCGGCAAAGATCGCCAGCAGCGTCATCCAGTGCGCCACCGTCCGCGAAAACTCCGCCTCAAAGACCACGCTGTACAAGAGGCCGATCTGGGCGATGCCCCAGGCGACCACGGCGATCAGCCCGGCCGCGGAGAGCAGCGAGCCGATCGGGATCTGCCGGATCGTCGTGGTCAGGACGAGCAGCGGCGCCCCGAGGAGCAGCCAGTAGAGGATCGTGACGAGGGACGACAGACTCTTGCCGCCGACGATCACTCCGGCCGGAAACGGCGCGAACACGAGGTCGACCGCCGCCTTCTCGCCGTTCACCGCAATCTCCTGGGCAAGGCACGCGGACGCGAAGTAGGTGAGGAGCACGATCTGGACCCAGAGCACCGCCACGTACAGGCTGGGTTCGTGCGATCCCGCGAGCCGGCCGAGTTCCGGCGGGAGACCCAGGAACACCAGGGCCCCAAGGACGCCAAGGTAAACGGCCTCGAGAACCCAGACTGTTGGGCTTCCGCTTCGGGCCCGGAGATCCCCACGCAACACCGGATTCCCCACCGCGTCCTCCTGCCTACCTCCGCTCCAGGGGCACCAGCAGGACGGTCAGCCGCTGGCCTGGGGCCCGCGCGCCTCCGAGCGTAAACACCGGCGCAACGCCGTCCAGCTCACCGGCCAGCAGCGGTGTTGCACCTTTCAGTATAGCATCGGCCCCAGACCCCTGAAAGATCACCTCCGCCACGCGCGCCGACCATTCCGAAGACGACCGCCCGCTCGAGGCAACGGCGGTCCATCCGTCGGGACGGAGTTCACGGACGGTGCGGCCGGCGGGGAGATCGGCCAACGGGTAGAGCCGGTCGCCCCACCGGAGCCCCACGTGGCTGGCGCGGAGGGCTCCCAGATCCACCGCGAGGCTGCGCCCGTCACGGGAGCGCACTGCGGAGGCGGACAGAGGTATCGCGCCGACAGCCAGAAACGGGCGCGGCGGATCGCCGGAGCGCAGCACCCCCGTGAGCTCAGAGCCAGTGCGGCCGAGAACGACCCGAAGGTCACTCGCCGGGGTCAGCGGTTCTGCGAGCATCTCGCGGCAACGGTGGTGGCGCGCGCGCTCCCTGCGCCAACCGGCTCGATGATGGTCACCTGCGCCAGCGTGGCCGAACGATCCCGGACAATCTCGGCGAGCACCGGAAACGCCCCCAGCGCGGCGAGCACGATGAGCAGCGCACCCGCCGCCGCCGCGACCGTCGGTTTCCAACGACGCAGACCCAGCAGCAGCGCGATGTAGAGGAGGATCGCGCTCGTGACCTGCGCGTGCACTGCGGGATCGAGCGGCGTGCCTGCCGCCAGATGCTCGGCGAGCCCCTCCACATCGATGCGCGGCGCGGGCTCCCTCCCCAACGCCTCCTCCCACAGCCGCAGGCGGCCGCTCCACTCGATGAGCGGCGGCCGCCACGGATCGAAACCCCAGATGATCACCTGCCCCGCGCCCGTACCCGGGCCTGCGGAAGCGATCACCGGGACACCGCTCAGATCGACGTGCCCCGCCCCCGCTCGGGGCAGCAGGGTCGCGACGGTCAGCGGGCCGGATGGCATGGTGCCCCCGTAGTGCGCGGCGAGCCCCGCGGCCGATGGCAAGGCGCGAATCGGCCCGACATCCGCCGGGAGGAGAGGATCGAGGTAGGCGGGAAAGACCGGCGCACGCCGGCCCGGCGATCCTGCCGTCTCCGCGCTCTGCGCGGCCGCCGCGGGACGCGCAACCAGCAGGAGGCGTCCCCCCACGCGCACCCATCGGAGGAGCGCCTCCTGTTGGGAGACATCCAGGGCCGCCGGATCGAGGTCCCGGATCACGAGGAGATCCACCGCAGCGTACTCCTGCCAGCGCCGCGGCAGCGCCTCCGCGGTGACGTAGGCGACCGCCACGCGCCCGGGAAGCCGGTGGAGGGCCGCGAGCCCCGTGCGATCGTCGGAGAGCGCCACCACCACACGGCCGCCGACGCGCTCGGGCGAGACGGGGCGCCGGGGGTCGCTGATCACGACCGGCGCCTCAATGACCCGGACCGTGTCCGCCACCGACTCGAAGGGGACGGCGGTCGTGGTCACGACCTGTCCCGCCTGGGGGCCGAGGGCCGGTGCGTCGATGACCATCTCCGCAGGGCCCGAGGCGGGCAGCGGAGGCAGCACGACCTCAAGCGGAAGCGGCACACCGATCTTCACGATTCCGCCAAACCCCAGCCGGACATCGAGGCGGCGGTCCGCCTCAGCGGATGACGCGGCCCGGGCGTGCGGCGGTGGGGGACGGAAGAACACCGCGGGCCAGCAGAGCAACGCGAGCCCGCAAAGCACAACGAGGGCATGGCCGAACCGCCATGCCCTCGCGCGCCGCATCAAGTTATGAGGCCTTGGTGTCGCCTCCCGACCCGGAG
>VBAN01000396.1 GCA_005882445.1 Candidatus Segetimicrobium genomatis
GGAGGATGGTCAGGCCGGCGTCCCGGCGGAGCGAGCCGATGAGGGCCGTGAGCGCCCGCGTTTCCGCCGGGTTCATCCCCGCGGCCGGCTCGTCGAGGAGCAGGAGCCGCGGCTCGGTGGCGAGCGCTCTCGCGATCTCCAGCCGGCGCTGGTCGCCGTACGGGAGCGAGCCGGCCGGTTCGTGCGCGCGCGGGCCGAGCCCGACCAGGTCCAGCAGTTCCCGGGCCCGCAGCCGCACCCGCGCCTCCTCCAACCGGTGGGCGGGGGCGGCCAGCACCGCCTCCAGCAGGGTCGCGCGCGTGCGGATGTGCCGGCCGATGACGACGTTCTCGAGGGCGGACATCTCCCGGAACAGGCGGATGTTCTGGAAGGTCCGCGCGATTCCTCGGACGGTGATGCGGTCGGGCCGCTCGCCGCCGATGGCGTCTCCCCGAAACCGCACCCGGCCCGACGTGGCGCGCAGGAAGCCCGTGACGACGTTGAACAGCGTGGTCTTCCCTGCGCCGTTGGGCCCGATGAGCCCAACGATCTCCCCCTCTGCGACCGCAAACGATACATCGTCGACCGCCACGAGCCCCCCAAACGCGACCGAAACGTGGTCACACTCGAGCATGCCGCCCCCTCCACAGCCGCGGGCTCAGGACGCCGTGAGGAAGATAGATCGTCACCAGCACCAGGATGGCGCCGTTCATGAGCAGCCGATACTCGCGGAGGAATCGGAGCGATTCGGGGAGGACCGTCAAGACGATGCCGCCGACGATCGGTCCGAGGAAGGTGGCGGTGCCCCCGAAGATGGCGTAGGTGAGGATGTTGACCGCCTCGGAGAAGCTCGCCTGCGACGGGTTGATGATGTAGGTGAAGTGCACCGAGAGCCCGCCCGACAGCCCGGCGAGAAACCCGGCGATCGCGAAGGCCAGCACCTTGTAGTAGGTGACGCGGATCCCCATCGCCTGGGCCGCCGTTTCGTCTTCCCGGATCGCGGCGAACGCCCGTCCCACCCGCGAGCGCTCGAGGCGGTAGAAGAAGAACGCCGCGAGCGCCAGGATGCCGTACACGTGCCAGAACGTCACGAGCGGAGGGATCCCCACGAGGCCCAGCGCCCCGCCGGTGATCGTGAGGTTGAGGGCGATGACGCGGACGACTTCGCCGAAGGCCAGCGTCGCGATGGCCAGGTAGACCCCGCGCAGCCGGAGGGACGGGATGCCGATGATCGTCGCGACGGCGGTGGCGCCCAGGGAGAGCTGGCCCGCCATCAGCGTCACATAGATGGAGAGGGCGAGCAGCGCCGCGACCCCGGAGAACAGGATCAGCGTGCTGTAGGCGTTGTAGAAGGACAAGAGCGGCGTCATCTCACCATCCCGGCGCCCGCCGGGCCCCCCGGTCCCCGGCCGCCATCAGGCCTCCCGGCTGCGCTGCCGGCCGAGCAGGCCCGTCGGCCGGACGATGAGGACGAGGAACAGCAGCCCGAAGGCCACCCCATCCCGGTAGCTGCTGTTCAGGTATTGGACGATCATGATTTCGCCGATCCCCATGACCAGGCCGCCGAGCACGGCGCCGCCGATGTCCCCCATGCCGCCGAGGATGATCGCCGCGAGCCCCTTGAGCCCGTAGGCGTTGCCCATGAACGGGGAGACGCTCCC
>VBAN01000082.1 GCA_005882445.1 Candidatus Segetimicrobium genomatis
CGATCGGCCTCTTCCCGCGCCGTCTCGGCCAGGTCCATGGCCCTGCGCATCTCGCGCTCACGATCCGCAAGGAGGACGCTCGACCGCCCGAGCGCCTCTGCCAGGTGCCCGATCTCGTCGTTGCCTGACGACCAGGGGGACAATGGAAGCCCCCGGGCGAGCTGGCCGGCGTTCTCCTCGAGGCGCCTGACCCGCCCGCCGACCGCCCCCGCAAAGAGGATCGAGGCCATGATCCCGGATGAGAGGCCCACGAGGAGGCTGAGCCCGATGGCGATCAGGATCCCCTGGTGTGCATCCGCATTCTGCCGCTCCCGCTCGGCCAGTAGACGGTTTTCTTCCGTCAGCATCCCATCCACCTCTCGGCGCACGGCGTCCATGATCCCCGCGCTCTGGAGTATGAGCGCATCCTGGCGCACGGCGGCCGTGCCGGCCAGGGTGGGGGAGGGACGGAAGGCGGCCAGGGTCCTGAGCTGTTCCTGGACCAGCGACGCCATCCGGCGCATCCGCGCGATCTGGGTGGGTTGATCCTGCACGAGACGCTTGAGTGCGGCCACATCCGTCGGCAGGGCCTGCGCGGCCTTCTCGTAGCGCCTGAGGAAAAGGTCCTGGCCGGTCAAGAGGTACCCGCGCATCCCGGTTTCGGCGTCCAGGAGGAAGATGAGCGTCTCCTGGATGTCGGCGCGGACATCCTGCGCGTGGCCGACCCACTGCTCCGCTTGGATGTTCACCCGGTCGTTCACATAATACGCGACGGCGGACGCCAGCAGCGCGCAGAGCGGTATGGCCACGACGACCAGCACCTTGGCGCGAATGGGCAGATTGGCCCAGGTCAGGGTGACGCGTCTTCGGCTGCGAACGGGCAGGTTGATCCAGGACAGGGTCACGGGTCTTCGGGATTTGAGGGTAACCGTTCTTGGAGATTTACTGAATTTCAATGGGCTCGAAGCGCGGCGTCGCCGGCCAGATAGCGCGTCACCGTCCCGCTGGTGGTGGCGACCGTCGCCCTGAGGCGGGCGATGGTGCTCAATTGTCCGGCAGGCGGCGACGAGCCCAGAGACGTGTTGCCGCTGTCGAAGTACGTGAACGTGAGCCCGGTGCTTCCCCCGGCACCCACGACCAGGTAGGCGAGCGCCGCCGCGGCGTTGTTGTCCTGCTGGCGGGTGACGGCGTGGTTTACCGCGTCGTAGGCGAACGTCACGCTGTACGGGCTCGTGGCCGAGAACGGCGTGTTCTGGGGGATCGAGAGCGTGACGGAGGCCGGGCCCGCCGCGGTGACGCTCTGCGCCCACCGGCTTTCGTCGATGATGTTATCGAGCGCCGCGCGGATCTGCCCCTGCGATTGGACGAAATCGTTCGTCTTGGCCGCCGAGACCGCCCCGTTCACCACGAACTCGTAGATTCCCCCGATCACGATCGCCAGAACGGCGAGCATGACGACGAACTCGATGAGGGTGACCCCCGCTTCCTGTGAAGAGGGTCGTGAGAGGGGACGGGTCATGGCAACCGGCACATCCTGTGTACCGCTTCTACTTATTAAGCTTGTATGCCCAATTGGACGGACGGACGGACCGGAATCGAGGTGGGCTCACCCCGTATTCGCGCCCAAGGGGCGGCGCCTCGTTCATTTGAACGAGGCGGTCCGCGAACGTCCGTTCGGTTGCCTCCGAAACATGCGGGAATTGCCGGGGCACCGCCGTTCAAGATGCGCCGAGGCGTGAAAATACGAAGGAAATCGCTAGCCCACGGCGGAACCCTCTCGGGAGAAACACCCGTACTATCAAAGAACCAGGCCAAATGTTGTGAGAGGGGGAGGTTGATGAGAGTGGCCAAGTTCCCATTGATGAGTCGGTTGCTGGGGCTGGCGCTCAGCCTGACGCTGATCGTCACGCTGGTGACACTGGGGGCGCTGCCCCGAAGCCAGGCGGCGGCCAAAACGCTCGCCGTCGGCATCACGCTGCCGCTGACCGGCGCGGATGCCGAGGACGCCGAATTGATCAAGGACGGCGCGGTCCTGGCCATCGAAGAAGCGAACGCCAAAGGCGGCGTCGCCGGGTACAAGATCGAGATCATCATCCTCGACAGCGGCACGGCGACGGCCGGGCAGTACGACCCGGCGCAGGCGGCCACGAACACCAAGAAGCTGGTCGCGAACGTCGGGGTCGTGGCCAACATCGGCCCGCAGATGAGCGGCGAGGGCAAAGCGATGTCCCAGATCCTGAGCGAGGCGGACATGGCCACGATCACGCCGAGCTCGACCAACCCGGATATCACGAACCCGAAGTTCAAGGATAAGTACCGGCCCAACGGGAAGGCGGTCTACTTCCGCACGGTCACGACCGACGAATACCAGGGACCGAACATGGCCAACTACTACGCCGAGACGCTCAAGGTCCATTCGGTCTACGTGCTGGACGACTCCGGGGCCTACGGTGTGGGCATCGCCGACTCGTTCCAGAAGCGCGCCGAGGAGAAGGGCATCAAGATCCTGGGCCGGGACCAGCTCAACCCCAAGGAAGCCGACTACACCACGATTTTGACGAAGATCAAGGGGCTCAACCCCGATGCCCTCTACTACGGCGGGGTTGAGCAGGCGGGGACGAAGCTGGCCAAGCAGGCCTACGACGTCATCCCCAAGATGCCCAAGGGCGGCGGCGACGGCATGTACAGCGCGAGCCTGCTGAAGGGCGCGGGCTTCCCCGCGTCCGGCGGGTGGTACGCGACGATCGCATCCCCCCACCTCGTGGAGAGCGCCGAGATCCAGGACTGGGTGAAGCGGTTTGCGAAGCGGTTTGGCAAGCAGCCCGGCGACTACTCGATCACGGCGTATGACGCGGCGCTGGTCGTGATGGATGCGATCAAGCGCGCGGCCGCGGCGGGAAAGGTTGACCGCCACACCGTGTGGGACGCCATCCAGAACGGCGCGGTCAAGACGCTCCAGGGCACCGTGTCGTTCGACGAGAACGGCGACATCAAGGATCGGACCGTCAGCGTCTTCCAGGTCGTGCACAATACCAGCTACCCCGACGACGACATCATCCACCAGTTCAAGTACCTCGGGGTCGCTCCGCAGAACTGAGGGTGCCAGGATCTCGCCGCACGTCTGGTGGAGCGGGCCGGAACGCGGCCCGCTCCACCTGCTGCCTTCCCCCGGCCGGGAACCGGTAAGATGACGCTGCACGACGTCGTCCTCCAGCAGATCATCAACGGGTTGAGCCTCGGCGCGATGTACTCGCTGCTGGCGCTGGGGTTCACGATGGTGTACGGCATCATCGAGCTGATCAATTTCGCCCACTTCAACATCTTCATGGTCGGCTCGTTCATCGCGATGTTCGCGCTGCAGTCCCTCGGCCTCCACGGCCAGTCGCGCCTGCTGACCGGGTGGCCGCTCGTGGGGGCGCTGTCCCTGGGGTTCGCCAGCACGATGCTCGCCTCGGGATGCCTCGGCGTGGTGATCGAGCGCGTGGCCCTCCGGCCCATGCGGAACGTCAAGGGCACCGCCGCGATGATCACCACGATCGGCGTCTCCTACATCCTCTTCAACATCATCCTCCTCACCACGGGAGCCGGCGCGCAGAACTATCCCAACCCGTTGCCGCAGGTCAGCTGGCACATCGGCGGCGCGGTCCTGCGGCTGCGCGAGGTGCTCTTGTGGAGCGTCTCGCTCGTCCTCATGGCAGTGCTGCATGTCTTCGTCCAGCGGACGAAGATGGGCAAGGCGATGCGGGCGACCGCGCAGGACCAGGAGGCGGCGCGGATGATGGGCGTCGAGGTCGACCAGATCGTCATGCTGACGTTCTTCATCGGATCGGCGCTGGCCGGCGCCGCCGGGCTGATCTTCGGCCTCTATTACAACAACACGAGCTTCCTGATCGGCTACACCGCCGGGCTGCGGGCGTTTACGGCCGCGGTGCTGGGCGGGATCGGCAACATCGTCGGAGCGATGATGGGGGGCCTCATCATCGGCCTGATCGAATCGCTGGGCGGGCAATTCCTGCAGGTCCGGTGGACGGACGTGATCATTTTCACCATCTTGATCGTCGTGCTCGCGCTCAGACCGACGGGGC